>JALSUJ010000579.1 GCA_027071355.1 Gammaproteobacteria bacterium
CATTTACATACTTTTATAATACCACAGGAAATTATATGAACATTTTGTCAGAGCAGGACATTATTAACAATATTCAGCAAAGGAATACCTTTTCAGGCACCATAGAAGGCAGCGGCTTTGATATCAAAATTGAAAAATATGAACCGGCATTTTCGGCAGCCATTCACAATGGCGGAAATTTACGTAAGGAACTGGCTCAGAACAGTCTGCTTAGTCAGGCTGAGCGTTATTACGAAGAAGATCCCTATACCGGCAGCTTTATTGCTCAACAGGCTATTACCTTAATCGGTAACGATTCACGCTACGAATATGACTTAAATCGAAATACCGAAGAATGTGTCTATGAAACGGCATGGGGCAAGGAAGTCTGGAAAACGCCCTTAACTGCAGAGCAAATTGCGGCCAGTAAAGAAAAACACGCTCAATTTTACCGAATTGTGGCAGCAATCGTTACCGCACTGCTGGAAGATTTTGGCCAGTGTATTGTTTATGATACTCATTCCTATAATTTTAAGCGTCATGAACGCAAGGATCTGCCGGTTTTTAACCTGGGTACCACATCAGTAAAAAATGATGCCTGGCGGCCGGTTATTGATAGCTGGTTAAAGGCACTTAAAACTATGCGAGTAGATGGCGTAGAAATAACTGCCGCTGAAAATGATATTTTTTATGGTAAGGGCTTCCTGGCTGGTTTCTGTCACAGCCGATATGATAATGTGCTGGTATTGGCCACTGAAGTTAAAAAAGTTTTTATGGATGAACTGAGCGGTGAACCAGATCCCGTTGTACTGCCTTCAATGCAAAAGAATTTTAACCAGGCTGTTACTGAAAACACCCTTAAATATATTAAAAACAAGTGATATTTTCTCCCCCCTGGTTCAGGGGGGAGTTCTTGTGGATGGTTCTCAAACGTCCTTTATAACAGTTAACCTAAATATCCCACCCCATAACATTTCGTAAAACAGACCATCTAGGCTGCTTCTTGGAAGGATTTTTACCCATAATCCAGTAGTTATAACTTCTCTTGATAAAGCCGGCATCCGATTTAAGGCTTAACCAGTTATTAATATAAAATACCAGATCCGCCTGATCCTTAGGTAATTTATAAGCTATCGGTACCTTAAACTTCATACCCTGAGGCACCAGTGCGGTATATTTGGGATACAAAATACTCCAGGCAGAGCCGATTTCTACAGAATAAATTAATGCATCTACTTCCTTATGAGCACCTTTAAAAAATTCACGGGCATTTTTAATTCCCAGAATTTTTGCATTTGGAAAAAATTCTTTAGCCACCCGCAAATAATAATCATTTTTAGGTACTGCAAAAGTCAGATTTTCAAGATCATGTATTTTGCTCATGGTTGAATAATTATCACGATTAATATCTTTTACAATAAGACCGACAGTATTATGCTGATAGGGATCTGAATAAACCGCATCAATAGCACCGTCCGGAGTTATGGCATGGCCACCAATGACAATATCAATCCGGCCGTCATTAAGCATAGTTATTTCATCACCTCGCTTTTTAATATGCGTATATTCAATGTTAACTTTTAAATCTCTGGCCAGTTCATTAATAATTTCCATATCCAGCCCCACAAGCTGCGCCTTATTATTACGAAAGGCATAAGGTAGGGTATTTGAAAAATAGCCTACGCGGAGTACTTTACGCTGTATAATTACATCCAGACGAGATTGTGCCAGTTGCTCCTGAGTTAACGGCTGAAATTGCTTTACATTTTTTATAGCTACAGGTTTATCCATTAATTGCATGGATTCAAAAGACTTGGCACCTTCGTATTCATAAGGGATCAAATAGGTCAGTGCCTGCCCCATCAGTAGCATCACTCCGGCTGTAATACCCAGATGAAGCGCTATAGCCTGAAACATACGATGCCATTTAAGCACCCGTATTACTGCACTGGCTACCAGCAATGTAACCACAAAACCATGCAGGGCTGCCAGGGCTGTAGCAAATCGAGCAGTCACGACACTACCTAACAAATACAATTGAAACTGATCAGCCGGCAGTCCGAAAAAATCTAGCATAAACGGGATGGCTACCGCCATACTGCCAAACGCCGTCAGCACTCCCATAGTGATAAAAGAAGGATATTGATCAATAGATAAGGGGGAGCCCACATACCAGGCAGAAAACAGAATAAACCCCAGTCCCAGCAAAGTCCCAGTACTGGGGAAACTATAGGCGGTAGGAACCATTACATCGACGGTAGACATGGTTTCATCACAGTCCATATTTTTTTCCTTAAGCATTTCCTTACAACGATCAATAATCATAGGCAGGACCACCAGTACCGTTCCGGTAGCCAGAGCAGTAATAACCGCCTCACCTGATACTGACAGGATCTGACGATAGGAAAAAGGTGTTGCCCAGTGCAGAATTAAGGGTAAAAAGATAAAACCCAGCATAAATGCTGCCACCAGATATACCCATAAAAAAACCTGTAACCGACCTAACTCTTCAGGATTAAGTGTGCCTGCGGCTGAAACAGAAATAGCAAAAATACCAAAAGGTGCCAGTTTAGCCACAAAAGAAGCGACGCCCATCAGCGTATCGCCAAGACTATGAGTTAAATCAAGCAATGAATCTTTATTTTTAACAGAGATCAGAGACACCCCCATTAATAGTGAAAACAGCACTACAGCGGGTACCACAGTATTGGCCAGAGAAGAAAAAATATTCGAAGGGATATAGAGATCCACAAAATTAAATTTAGTGGGTTCCATGACCAGGCTGGTACTAAAAAAACCGGAGGTTTCCCAGTTTGGATAGGCCAGGGGTAATAACACCAGCATCAGCATCACGGATAACCAGACTATCAGAATCACCCGAACTGCTTTTAAGCCAATACGCCCGGCCATATGACTGTCCAGCCGTCCCAGACCGCCAATAATAGAGACTAGTACATAAGGCAGTACCGTCATTTGTAAGAGACGAATATAGGCAGTACCTAAGATTTCCAGATTACCCGCCGGTTCACCGACAATAATACCGATACTGATACCCAGAAATAATGCCAGTAAAACGCGTTTAAACGGGCTTAATTTATTATAAAATCTGACTAGAAACATCTGAAAACGAATCCTTTGAACTAAAATTTATAAGTAGAGACAGATAAAAAAGCAATATTTTATAGCAAAGCTTAGTAATATCCCACTAAATTAGATTGATATTAATGACAATCAGGGTCAAACTCTGCTAGGGGTTGTCCGGACAGTTCTATCTGAATGGTCGCGTGTTCAATACTATAACGATCATGTAATTGCTTCTGGATATCAGCCAGCAGCTGATTATCCAGTTTATCTACAATAACCACCAGATGGACAGACAGCGCCGTAACAGTAGTACTGATTGCCCAGACGTGTAAATCGTGAATAGTCTGCACCTGAGGCAGGCTGATGAGATAATGCCTGATACCAGGCATATCTATATTTTCCGGTACGGCATCAATAGAAAGGTTAAAAGAATCCCGCAGTAATCCCCAGGTACCAAGCAAAATTATGAACACAATAAACAGACTGATAACAGGATCAACTATCAGCCAGCCAGTCTGCAAGATAACAAAACCAGCTATAGCAACTCCCAGAGAAATTCCGGCATCCGCAGCCATATGCAAAAAAGCGCCGCGGATATTGAGATCGTGATGCTGATCTTTCATAAATAATAATGCGGTCAGGGTATTTATAAGCACCCCGATTAATGCCACTACAATAACCGTCATGCCGGCTATGGGCTGAGGCTGATTAAAACGTCCCACCGCTTCCCAGACAATACCACCCAGAGCCAGTAACAAAACAATAGCACTGGTAATGGAAGCCATGACCGTCATTTTTCGAAAACCATAGGTTCGGGTATCAGATACCGGCTTTTTGGAAAGATAAAAAGCCCCCCATGCCAGCAATAATCCCAGCACATCACTCAGGTTATGACCGGCATCAGCCAGCAAAGCCAGAGAGCCAGCCAGTACACCATATACAGCCTCAATAATTACAAAAAATATATTCAGGCCAATGCCAATGGCAAAAGCCCGATTATAATGGCTGGTATTATGTATATGATTATGAGTCATAGGATTAGAGTTCATTGCCCCGGTTAAATTTGGCTTTGGAGAAAAATACGAACAGACAGGGTACCATAAACAGGGTCAAAAAGGTGGTACTGATCAAACCGCCTTCAATCACATTGATCAGTGGTTTCTAAATTTCTGCAAAAAAACAATAAAGTCGTCTTCAGGCAAGGGTCTGCTATACAAATAGCCCTGATAAAGCTGACAGTTCTTTTGTTGTAAAAACGCCCGTTCCTGTTCTGTTTCCACACCTTCAGCAACCACGGTCATGCCAAAATGTTCTGCCATAGATAAAATACTTTCCACAATAACCTGATTGTCTTTATCATTCTCAATATTAGAGATAAAAGAACGATCAATTTTAATTTCACCAGGTTCCAGACGTTTAAGATAAGACATTGAAGAATAGCCCGTGCCAAAATCATCAATTGAGACCATAATATCATTAGCTTTCAACAGCGCCATTGACTGTATAACATCTTCGGTATTATGCAGCAGAACACCCTCTGTGATTTCAATAATTAACTGCAGTGAATATTGTTTAAAAAGGTTGCCCATAATAATTAATGAATCAATTAATTCAGGCTCATAAAACTGTTCAGGGCTGACATTAATGGACAGGTGTTTTAACTGTTGAAATAGATTATGCTGATCCCAGCGTGCAATGGTCTGGGTAATATGCCGGATGAGCCATTGACCCAGAGAAATAATTAATCCATTTTGTTCAGCCAGTGGAATAAATGAATCCGGAGATATCCAGCCCTGTTGAAGATCATGCCAGCGGGCAAGTACTTCTGCACCGACAATCTTACCCTGCTGATCAACTTTTACCTGAAACCAGGTTTCAAGCTGTTCAGTCTGAATAGCTTTTGATAATAGCGATTTCATCATCTCTCTATTATTGATGGTCTGCTGCATGGATTCGGAATAAAAGGTAATACAATTGCGCCCTCTTTTTTTAGATTGATACATGGCAATATCAGAATGTCTGAGCAATTCTTCACTATCCTGACCATCATCCGGAAAAATACCAACACCCAGAGAAGCCGTTACTGAAAAGTCATTACCTGATAGATCATAAGGTTTTAAAAGAGCCTGTTTTATTTTTTCTGCAATATTCTCCGCTTTAATGGCAACGTCGTCCGCAGAAAAACCCAGATCTGGCAGTAATAGTACAAATTCATCACCGCCCATACGAGCCAGTGTATCTTCAGAGCGGATCTGATATGACATACGTTTAGACACCTCAATAAGCAGCATATCACCCACTGAATGTCCCCTGGAGTCATTAAGTCCTTTAAGTTATC
>JALSUJ010000580.1 GCA_027071355.1 Gammaproteobacteria bacterium
GCCTTTGATATGGTGGGTGAAGCATTTAATATGTCTTCACCAAAACAGATTCAGCATATTTTATTTGAAAAACAGGCCTTGCCTGTTAAATCTAAAACACCCAAAGGGCAGCCATCTACAGCAGAATCGGTATTGCAGGAGCTGGCGCTGGATTACCCTATGCCCAGGCTGATCCTGGAACATCGCTCACTGGCAAAACTAAAATCTACCTATACGGACAAGCTGCCTTTACAAATTGATGTTAAAACCGGCAGAGTTCATACCTCTTATAATCAGGCGGTGGCAGTAACTGGACGCTTGTCCTCTACGGAACCGAATTTACAGAATATACCTATTCGCACCCCGCAGGGACGCAAAGTACGCCAGGCATTTATTGCTCCAGACGGTAAAAAAATTGTGGCGGCAGATTATTCTCAGATTGAATTGCGTATTATGGCTCACCTGTCAGAAGATAAGGGGCTTTTAAATGCCTTTGAGCTAGGCCTGGATGTACATAAGGCTACTGCTGCAGAAGTATTTGGTGTGGATGTAGAGGCAGTTAGTTCTGACCAGCGGCGCAGTGCCAAGGCCATTAACTTTGGTCTGATTTATGGTATGTCGGCTTTTGGTCTGGCCAAACAGCTGGATATTGGTCGTGCAGATGCCCAGAACTATATTAATCGCTATTTTGAACGTTATCCCGGTGTTAAAATCTATATGGATAGAATGCGGGAACTGGCAAAAGAACAGGGTTATGTAGAAACGGTATTTGGTCGTCGCCTGTATATCCCGGAGATCAATGCCCGTAATGGTCAGCGTCGGCAGTATGCAGAACGCACGGCTATTAATGCGCCGATGCAGGGCAGTGCTGCGGATATTATTAAACGAGCCATGCTGGATATGGACTACTGGCTGACACAGGAGGCCGGACAGGGGCAGAAATTTGAAGGGATCCTGATGACCATGCAGGTGCATGATGAGCTGGTGTTTGAAGTCCCCGAAACTATTCTGGATAAAACAGTGGAAAAAATTACCACTATAATGAGTCAGGCGGCCAGTTTAAAAGTACCTTTGATTGCCGATGCAGGTATTGGTGACAACTGGGATGAGGCGCATTAAGTTGGGTATTAGCGGATAAAAATATGCATGAAGAAGAACATTCTTATTCAGAAAACAATGAAACTGAAAACTTACCAACACCCAATACGGGTGAGGCAGATATTGCCGTGACTGATGATCCTTCGATACAGGATTCTTTACAGCAATTGTCTGCAGCTGAAACATCGGCTAAATTGTCTGATAATAAAACAGTTACCCTGATACATACCGTTGCTAGTGTAAAAAATATCATAGAAGCCGCTATTCATGCTGCCGGTAAAGTCGTTTCTCTGGATAAGTTATTGACGCTTTTCCCTGAAAATGAAGTGCTTGAAAAAAAGGTTCTGCGTCAGGCTATTGAACAGCTTATGCAGGATTATCAGGATAAGGGTGTTGAGCTGGTAGAAGTAAACAGTGGTTTTCGGTTTCAGGTTGCTGAGTCTGCTGCCCCCTGGGTATCCCGTTTATGGGAAGAAAAACCTCAAAAGTATTCGCGGGCTTTATTAGAAACTCTGGCTTTAATAGCCTATCGCCAGCCTATTACCCGGGGTGAGATAGAAGATATTCGCGGAGTCAGTGTCAGTAGTCAGATAATACGAACTCTGGTTGACAGAGAATGGGTGCGGGTGATTGGCCATCGTGATGTGCCGGGCAAACCGGCCATGTATGCATCAACCCGGCAGTTTCTAGATTATTTTGGACTGAAAAAACTGGATGAGCTGCCCAGTCTGTCTGAAATCAGAGATCTTGATGTGATTAATGCAGAACTGGATTTTGGTGTAAATGAAGAACATGATACAGCCGGTACTGATGGGGAAAACCTGTCAGATGCTGATAGCCTGTTGGATGTCAGCAGTGTAGAACAGAGTGAGAGTCCGGATGCCGACATGGAACAGGACGAGTCGATAAATATTGATGTTGAGCTGGCGGCCCTGAAAGAAACCTGTCAGCAGATAGATTCGTTGAATAAGCGTGAAAAAGCAATACTTGAAAAAAATGAGCAGGATATTAAGCCTGAATCAGATGAGCATAACCAATCAGATGAGTAATATTAGCCAATGACAAATTATTATCGGTCACCCGGAAAAAAACAGGCAGCCAAAAAAAGATCGGAAAAACCTGCTCCCGAAGCTATATTTCAGGATCATGTGGTCTCTGAAAAAACGGATGATGTTGAACATCAGCCCTTACAAGAAGCTTCTCCTCATGGAGAAAAACTGCAAAAAGTTATTGCTCGTTCCGGACATACTTCACGCCGTGAAACAGAACGCCGGATTGCCCAGGGGCGCATTAAAATTGGCCAGCGAGTAGCTCAGCTGGGAGATCGGGTTGATGGTTCTGAAGCCATTTTTATGGATGACAGAGAATTATTTATTGCCTGGGAAAAGCCTCGTCAGCGGGTGCTGGTTTATAACAAACCGGCAGGTGAGATTTGCAGTCGTAAAGATCCGGAACATCCCAATACTATTTTTGATGATTTGCCCAACCTCAAGATTGGTCGATGGATTTCTGTGGGACGTCTGGATATTAATACCACCGGTTTAATTTTACTGACCAATGACGGTGAACTGGCTAATTTACTGATGCATCCTTCCAGTGAAATTGAGCGGGAATATGCCGTACGAGTTTTAGGCGAAGTGACAGATGAAGATATTGAGCAATTAAAAGCCGGGGTTCAGCTGGATGATGGCGTGGCTAATTTTGATAAGATTACCTATGTGGGAGGGCAGGGGGCTAATCACTGGTATCATGTTACTCTTAAAGAAGGACGTAATCGTGAAGTGCGCAGGATGTGGGAATCGCTGGGGATCACTGTCAGTCGTTTATCGCGTATTCGTTATGGTGTGGTTGAATTACCTCGTGGTCAGAAGCTGGGGCGCTGGGAAGAGCTGGATGAAAAAGCCATGCATGAACTGTATGCCAGTGTTGGTTTACAGATAAAGCGCCCTAAGACAGATCATCGTGGAAAAATTATTTCACCTAATAGTCAGCGAAAACGTAAAACCCGACTGCTGATGCCGGATAACCGGAGAAAATCACAGAAACAGAAAAAACGTAACAAGTCCCGTTAAAACTATTGGTCCGTTATCAGGCAATTTGATTGAGTTTATTTTCTGCTTTCACATCGGGCTCCTGAGTGATCAGCAGGTTACCCATGATTTTGTGTGGATATTCGAAATAATGGTCGACCAGAATAATAGTTTTATTACCTTTTTTCTGTTGAATAATTTGATCCAGAACAGGGATTAAGTTTCTGTCTTTAAGTTCTGTACTAAAACCAACCAGTAGATAAATGCCAAATAGTTTGCTTTGACGAATATGGTTAATAACCATTTCAGGGGTTCTGGTATTCGGGATTTTTATATGAGAAGCTTCCATCCGGTACATGCCAATACCTTTTTCCCAGATATAAATGGCTTTGCCTTCTCTGCCCAGGGGACGGAAGTCATTGATGGTTTGCTCAGGTGAGTTGGTTTCCAGAGCAATCAGTTTATAACCGGTTTGAAGTATTTTTTCCAGATTTTCCTGATGCATGTCTGACCTCTGAAGAAGTTTAATCATTATTTAGCTATAATATAGCAGGATGCCGGATAATAAACTGTGAACCAGACAGGTTTTTCAGGTTTATCTATAGTTTTAGCCGCAAACTACCTGGTTTCTGCCGGTTTCTTTTGCCTGATATAATGCCTTGTCTGCACGGTCAAAGAAAGTGTGCTGGGTATCATCAGACTGGAACAGGCTGATCCCCATACTGACCGTAACTGAAATGCTCTGACCATTACAGATACAGGGAGAGTTTTGAACATTTTCACGGATACGTTCTGCCAGCTGTCGGGCACCTTCCAGAGATGTGTTATTTAATAATAAGGTAAATTCTTCACCGCCACAGCGAAACAGGATATCAGTATTGCGGGTACACTGCTTTACAGCTTCTGTTAAATGTTTTAACACACAGTCTCCAGTAGTATGTCCATAGGTATCGTTTACCTGCTTGAAAAAATCTATGTCCAGAGCTATTAAGGACAGTGGTGTCTGATTCCTGTTGCTCAGTTCAATTTCGCGGCTAAAAACACTATCCATGGAAAAGCGATTTAATACGCCGGTTAATGGATCCTGTAAAGCGGATAGCATTGCCTGCTGATATTCCAGAGCATTTTTTAATGGTAATAAGGCCGCTACCAGAATTTTTTCAATAAATTTCTGCTCTTTGTCATCAAAGCGAGTACGACGAATAAGAGCAATTTCACCCAGTTTCTTTTTATATAAAACCAGTTGATAAGAAACCATATGGCGACCTTTGGTATCAATGTCCTGTTGATGGGCTTCTTCGGGAGTAATATAGATGACTTCATCAAGATTTAGAATGGGGGATATTTCCAGTTTGAATAAGGTGATTAATTTATCCAGCTCTAAGGTAGAATGCAGTTTATTTGCCAGCTCCAGTAATACCTGCTTATCTGCATTGAGATTATCAATTGTTTTGCTGATCTTTTTGCTGTCATGATACAGACTGCTCAAGCTGGAACCTTTTACAATAGATAATGTTGGATTTGCCATTTTACTTCACCCGTTAAACAATTTAACTCAGTTTATGCTTATTTCATGCCAGTTATTAAATAAATAAATAAAATATATGTAATACAATTACTTACGATTTATTTGTTCACTTTTAGATCCGCTGTGACTGTTTTTTGACACAATTGGTGGAGAATTGTTGCCAGTGATTTTGACGAGCAGGGTAAAACAGAATAGAATTTTCAGAGTTTATATAAACCTTGTATGTTAAATAAATCAATGGACAAAGAAATCTTATCAATCTGGAATAATAATAATGAAAAACTTTTTAATACTGAACTTGCTTTTTTTAATTTTTAATCCAGCCTATTCGGCCATTACGGGGGCCCTGGAGCAAGGACCGGTTAATTCTGGTTTTGATGACAAGCCCGACTGGTTTAAGCAGAGTTTTCTGGATCTGAGTGAAGATCTGCAAGATGCCAATGCTGATAATAAGATTATTTTCTTATACTTTCATCAGAATGGTTGTCCCTATTGTAAAAAATTACTGGATGACAATTTTACCAATAAGGATATAGTGAGCAAGATGAAACAGCATTATGAGGTGCTGGAAATTAATATGTGGGGTGATCGTCCTGTGACCCTGCTCAATGGCCAGGAAGTTTCTGAAAAAGATTTTGCTAAACAGATGAAAGTCATGTTTACTCCCACATTAATTGCTCTGGATAGCCAGGGTAAATCCCTGTTTCGGATGAATGGATATTATGCACCTGAAAAGTTTACTATTGTGCTGGACTATCTTATAG
>JALSUJ010000581.1 GCA_027071355.1 Gammaproteobacteria bacterium
CAAAAGGGTAAACTTTAGTCTTGCCATCAATTTTAAGTCCAAGCACATATTCTTTTGGATGATAAGCAGAATTTAACTGATTAACAGGAAAATATAGCGATCTATTCTGCTCATAATCACCATAAGGACTTTGAGTGTAATTTCGATTATAACCTGTATTCTGAGATAACACCTGAGTATCAGGATATTCTTTTTTCCATGCCTGCCAGGTGGTGTGATTTAAAGGCAGCATTTCAAGTTTGGTTCCTTTTTGTTTGCCACTGATTGATTTTGATAAGAGTTGTGACCAGAGTGAATCCGTTTCACGGTCATAAAGCAGTACATCGCTATTATACAGAAGCCCTGAAACACCAAAAGTAAGCTGTTTATTATTAATTTCAGCTCTGAAAGCAACCCCGCTTCCGCATAAAGGGCAATAAGTAATAACTACTGCTGTTTTGCCAAAATTGTCATTAACTATTTCGTGGTAATTTAATATTTTAATAGGATACGCTTTTGATACGCCATTAAGAGAGAGGCCTAGAACTCGATCTTCATTAGACAAATAGTCTGCCTGATCAATGGGAATAAAATCTGGATGGTCAAGCGCTGGAATACCATCTTTTGGAGGACCACCATGATAGATTTCACTAACATCAATCAGACTATTACTTAAATCAAAGCCATTATAGTCTGAAAAAGCAGAGACAATTTGTTCTTTAAAAAAAATACTGATGGTGAATAAAAACAGCGGATAAAAAATAAGTCGCCCTGCAGTTATTTTTTTCATCGTTAGTTCCAGACATAAAATAAAAACCAGTTATTTCTTATTATACAGACCAGAAAATACCGGAAATGCTTTCATGTTGAGGGCAGTTTAATCAGGGGTTAAAACTGTCCAGATCCTCTGGAAACACAATTGGGCCGGAATAATGCTTACGGATCAGACTGATCGTTTCTTTCTGACGGTTAATAGTGCGTTCCATCATATGAGTCAATAATAGTTTTTTAACTTTAGCGTCACTGGCTATGGTACCAATATAGCTGGGTTTCATGTGCAATAACTGCGGTACACCCGTGGCATCTTCTGGTATGGCATTATGAGCTACCAGCAGATCAGAATCTTTGATTAAATCCGTAATAGTATGCAGACGGCCGCTCATATCTCCGGTAAAGCTGATCACACAGCCATAGGCTTCAACACGATAGGCAAAAGCAGGAAAGGGTCCATGATGGACGGCAACTGCCTGTACTGAATAATCTTTATGGTTAATAATGGACTGGATATTGCGGTTTTTGTAACTCCATTCAATCGTGTGGGTTTTAATTTTATAACTGCTCTGAGCCTCTTTATTTATAAACGCTGATAAATAGGGATAGACACCTGTCCCGGCATCAAAAAGGCGCTGGGTAAACTGTTCAGCGGAGGCAATAAAATCTTTACCGGAAGGTCCGTAAATCTGTAAATCCTTACTGCGGTCAGTAAAAAAAGCACCTTTGATATAAGTGGCCAGATCTGCGCTGTGATCCACATGAAAATGAGTATATAAAATTAAATCAATATCCTGAAATCTGGCACCGCTGCGTTTAAAATTCTGTGCACTGCCGGGACCGGTATCAATCAAAATGCGGGCTTTATTATCCAGCCAGATAAGATAACCTGTGGAAGCCCGGGAATCATTAATTAATTCCGGGCCGCCAGTGCCCAGCATTTGCAGACGAACACGACCAGAGTCACATGGCTGTATGGCGAATACAGGCATAGAAAAAAGTAATATTAGCAGAACAGGATAAATTTGAACCATAAGTTTTTAAAATAATTGCCGTAAGTCATAAGTTAAGAGATGAGGATTTAAGGATAATATAGCCTGTAGTATGGTTACAGATAATCCTTTTGGAGTAAAGTAAAAACCAGGTTTAAAGCGGATCATGATTTTATGCGGGATTCATCGTATAATCAGCAGCTAAAGAGACTTAATCTAATTGGAAATACCATGGAAAATCAGAATCAGCAGGGTGATACCACCCACTTTGGTTATAAAACCGTTAATAAAGAAGAAAAAGTCGGCAAGGTTGCCGAGGTTTTTCATTCGGTGGCCAGCAAATACGATGTTATGAATGATTTAATGTCCATGGGGGTTCACCGGCTTTGGAAACGTCTGACGGTGGAAAAAAGCGGAGTTCGTCGTGGACAGAGTGTGCTGGATCTGGCTGGTGGCACCGGTGACTTAACGGCTAAATTTTCTAAAATAGTGGGTGAAACAGGGCGTGTGGTTCTGGGTGATATAAATGACTCCATGCTGAAAGTTGGGCGTGCCCGGTTAATGGATCGCGGCATTGCGGGTAATGTGGAATACGTTCAGGCCAATGCCGAGTGTCTGCCGTTTCCTGATAATACCTTTGACTGTATTACCATTGCTTTTGGATTGCGTAATGTAACGGATAAAGATGCCGCCCTGGTATCCATGTTCCGGGTCCTTAAGCCAGGTGGTCGTCTGTTGATACTTGAATTTTCTAAACCGGTGGCACCGGGCTTAAGTCCACTCTATGATTTTTACTCCTTTAATATTCTACCCACCATGGGCAAGCTGATTGCTAATGATTCTGAAAGTTATCGTTATCTGGCCGAATCTATCCGAATGCATCCGGATCAGGAAACTTTAAAAGGGATGATGGAAACAGCCGGGTTTGAACGCTGTGACTATACTAACCTTACTGGTGGTATCGTGGCCCTGCATCGCGGGTTTAAATTCTAGTGTCGGACAGAGTTGATAGCATGGACAGCAGCCAGTCTGAAGCATTTTCTAATGATCGTTCGGAAACCAGTCCGCTAATGATCCCTCTGCTGGCAGCAATAGAAACAGGATTGAATCAGCTGCTGGCTATGGATCCGGAAACCTTTCAGCGCCTGGGGCGTTTTAAAGGTCGGGTTATTGCTTTTGATATCAACGATATTAATCAGCGCCTGTATTTTTTTCCTGATGAGCAGGGTGTTGAGTTGCTCAGTCATTATGAAGGTGAGCCGGACACGATTATTTCCGGCTCTCTGCTGGCCTTTAGCAAAATGGCTCTGGCAGAAGAACAGGAAAAGACCCGTTCAGTCTTTAAGGGTGATATTCGTATTAGCGGAGACATGGCTCTGGGGCAGCATTTCCAGGCGTTGTTTCAGCAGCTGGATATAGACTGGGAAGAACATCTGTCTCATATTACCGGAGATGTAATCGCTCATTCACTGGGTAATATGGCTCGAGGTGTTTTTGGATTTGGGAAAAAAATGCTTAATTCATTGGGTATGGACGTAAGTGAGTACTTGCAATACGAGACCAGGGACATTGCCTCCGGGCCGGAAATTCAACATTTTAACCAGCAGGTAGATACTATCCGAAATGATGTGGACAGAGCTGAGGCACGGATTCAGCGGCTGAAAAATGCTCTGCAGAAGAACGGATAATATTCACTTTATGAGAAATATCAGCCACTTTTTTCACCTGATGACCATTAGCCGTGTGCTGCTTAAACATGGTCTGGATGAATTAATCCTCAATACTCATCTGTTCAGACCTTTACGTTTAATACGTTATTTCTCCCCTTCTTTCTGGCTCAGTCATCGCACCCGCCGTCCGCGGGGTGAGCGGATTCGCATGGCGCTGGAAGATCTGGGACCTATCTTTGTAAAATTTGGTCAGATCCTGTCCACACGACGTGATTTATTGCCCGATGATCTGGCTGAAGAACTGGCTAAATTACAGGATCAGGTGCCGCCCTTTGAGGGTGAGCAGGCGGTCGCCATAATTGAACAGTCTTTTAAACAGCCTGTTGAGGATATTTTTGCGGAGTTTAACCGCACGCCGCTGGCATCAGCATCTATTGCCCAGGTTCATACCGCCACTATGCATGACGGTCGGGAAATGGTGGTTAAAGTCGTACGCCCGAATATAGAAAAGGTGATCCGCCGTGATCTGGCTTTATTATATGTCATTGCCGCAAAAATAGAACGCTACTGGGCCGATGGCAAACGTCTGCGTCCAGTAGAGGTGGTGCATGAGTTTGAAAAAAATATCATAGATGAACTGGATCTGCTGCGTGAAGCCGCCAATGCCTCCCAGCTGAGACGCAATTTTAAAGACTCTCCTATACTTTATGTGCCAGAAGTAGACTGGGATCACTGCCGTAAAAAAGTCATGGTAATGGAACGCATTCATGGTATGCCGGTAACTAATATGACCGAGCTGCAGGCTATGGATATTGATTTTAAACGGCTGGCAGAAATGGGTGTAGAAATCTTTTTTACCCAGGTTTTCCGGGATAATTTTTTCCATGCAGATATGCATCCGGGCAATATTTTTGTGTCTAATACCGGCCAGTATATTGCTATTGATTTTGGC
The DNA here is from genome assembly GCA_027071355.1 of Gammaproteobacteria bacterium. Lineage (GTDB taxonomy): Bacteria > Pseudomonadota > Gammaproteobacteria > GRL18 > GRL18 > JANELJ01. The sequence goes on from JALSUJ010000581.1 coordinate 4,365, forward strand.
ATAATGGGTACTCTTAATCCGGAAGACCAGCGTTATCTGGCCGAAAACTTTCTGGCCTTTTTTAACCGGGATTATTATCGGGTGGCGGAACTGCATGTAGAGTCCGGCTGGGTGCCGCCCGATACCCGGGTGGATGATTTTGAATCAGCCATTCGTTCCGTTTGTGAGCCGATTTTTGAAAAGCCGCTGCATGAAATATCTTTTGGGCAGTTATTATTGCGCCTGTTTCAAACCGCCCGCCGTTTTAATATGGAAGTACAGCCGCAACTGGTGCTGCTACAAAAAACCCTGTTAAATATTGAAGGGCTGGGGCGTCAGCTTTATCCCCAGCTGGACCTGTGGGATACCGCCAAGCCGTTTTTAGAAAACTGGATGAAAGAGCAGCTGGGCTTTCGCTCTTTTGCCAAACAGATCAAACATAATGCTCCCCTGTGGATGGAGCAGTTACCGGACTTTCCTAATAAGGTGTTTGATGTGGTTCAGCAGGCGCGTCATGGCAAGCTGAGTATTAACTATAAAAGTGAAACGCTGAATCGTATAGAAGAAAAAATTGAATTACAAAGCCGTAAAACCACCTCGGCTATTATCAGTTCTTCGCTATTAATATGCGCTGCTATTCTGTATTCAGGAAGTTTTTTGCTGGAAGCCCAGATCCTGGCTGGCCTGGGCGTTGTCGGTGGGATTTGGACTTTGTTTAAATCTTAATGTGTTTCAGAGATTTCAGGATGTGCGGAGCTAATACAAAGTACATCTGGTCGCTATACAGGTTATTACAGCACTCTTTTTGCGGTATTGAGCAACTGATCCGGATTAAATGGTTTAACCAGCCAACCAGTTGCACCTGCCGCCTTACCTTCCTTTTTTTTGTCGCTACCAGCTTCTGTAGTTAAGACCAGAATGGGGGTAAATTTATAGTCGGGAAGTTTACGTACTTCTTTAGTAAAAGTCAGCCCATCCATACCCGGCATATTAACATCGGTAAAAATCAGATCAAATTTCTGGCTTTTTACTACTTCCAGACCTTTTAAGCCGTCATTGGCTTCTGCTACTTTATAACCTGAACTTTTCAGGGTGAAAGCAATCATTTGTCGCATGGATGTTGAATCATCTACCACTAAAATCTTTTGTGCCATTATTACTCCAGAGTGTTAATTATTCTGGCTTAAGCATGGTTGAGAACAGCCAAAAAATCAAGTTAAATAAATTTCATGTTTGCCAGTTAATGGCCTCCTGTCCCTGCTGCTGCAGAAACTGATTAATTTTTGAAAATGGCCGGCTGCCGAAAAATCCACGATAGGCAGACAGGGGTGAAGGGTGAGGTGAACGTAGTACAAAATGTTTATCGCTGTCAATAATGGCCCCTTTTTTCTGAGCATAACTGCCCCATAATACAAAGGCAATGGGGCGGGCTTGTTGATTCAGTTCCTTAATAATGCTGTCTGTCAGATATTCCCAGCCGCGACCCTGATGTGAATTGGCCTTACCGCTTTCTACTGTTAACACACTATTGAGTAATAATACGCCCTGTTCAGCCCAGGACTGTAAATGACCGTTGCTATTGCTGATGCCCAGATCATCTTGCAGTTCCTTAAAAATATTAATCAGAGATTTGGGGATGGGACGGACATCGGGTAAAACAGAAAAACACAAACCATGTGCATGACCGGGTGTTGGGTAGGGATCCTGTCCGAGAATGACGACTTTTACATCTTCCGGGGCGGTGCTATTAAGAGCATTAAACCAGAGGCTGGAATGAGGCAGAATCACCTTGCCCCGTTCTTTTTCTGATTTTAAAAACTGTTTAAGATTAAGCAGGGTATCAGTTTCAAAGGTTTTGTGGAGCAGGTTTTTCCAGCCGTTATTGAGTTTAACAGAACTCATATAATATCCCCGGTAATTATTGATTCAGAGAGTATAACTGCTTTAAGCACAGGCGGTGAATAGTTTGTTTTAAGCTGAATTAATCCCGGAGTAATTCAGCTTAAAACAATAGAGCTTATTTTTTTCTGGTAAAGCTGAATTTCTGACCTGCCAGACTGGCTTCATACATCAGACCGCCTTTGGCCACAGTAAAGACGGCCATGCCTTTTCGAAAACCGCCGCTGGCGGTATTGGCATTATTTTTACCACCACTGGCTGATGCCGTATTACCCGTGGTGGAAGCACTGGCAGAGGCTCCGGCTGTAATTGCTACGGCTTCAGCATTAGCACTGAATTCAAAATTACCAGAGGTAAAGGCATCCAGGGCGGCTTTGTTCTGGAAGAAGACAATCTGACTATAACCCTGAGCACCCAGCTGAAAGCCGATGGAACCCTGGGTCATGGCGGTATCACCAATATATTTTCCCTGCTCATAAACCTTGCCTTTACCATAGGCACCGCCCACTATAAATCCGGCTTTACCAATGGTTGGAAACACTGCATAACCATAACTTTTGTTAAAAAAACTGCCGCTCTCACCGGCATCACGGAATACTTTTAAAGTATCGGCAATGTCATCTGCCACAGCAGTCTGAATGGTAAAAGCAAAGACTAATAATAACAGGCTAAAAATCTTTTTCATGATGTATTCTCCTTAATATTGATTGATCTTAATGATACTATAAATATTTCGCTTAAACTAAGAATAAATTATGCAACGTATAAAACAGCTTCAGCGGCTCTCAAAAGAACATCATCAGTCACTGGTGCTGGCACAAAAAGCCATTAACGCGGCACAACAGGGTGACAGCAGTGTTATTGATGAGCTTTGTCAGCAAATTATAACTACTTATCCGGATGACTGGATGATTCATTTTAAAATTGAAGAAGACAGTATTTTTAAAACCGTAGCAGAACACTATCAAATGGTGGAAGATACTGAACCTGATATTAAGCAGATGATAAATTTGTGTCAGCAGCTTGAGCAGGAACACCGTCAGATGGAAGCCTATTATGAACAGATGAAAAAAGGCAATAAAGATGTACTGGAAGCGTTTGGAAAGCTGTTAAAACAGCATACCCGTACCGAGGAAAGACAATTGTTTCCCCTGCTGGAACAATATTGCAGTAGTGACACACTGGATAAAATCTATCAAACCAGTGTGCACTATCGTGAGTTTAAATAATATCGTGAGCTTAAATAATCCAGTTTAAACTGGAGTCCAGACGCTGACGGGTACTGGAAATAACTTCAGCGTGTTCTGCCAGAATGGCAATGCTGCCTTTTTTAGAGGGATAAAGTACACCAGTGAGTTGTTGATCATGCAGTTTATAAGCATGATTTATTGGTTGAGAGGGTAAAATCAGAATGGTTACAGGCCCCTGTCGGGATTGTACAACCATGTGTACGCCGGTATGACCGCCCACTATACAATGCCCCAGAAAAGCGACCTTGCCGATAGGGCCATTGAGCTTGCCGCCATAAGATGCCAGCATGCTATCTATATTGTTTTTGGCAACATTCATGTGTACGTTTAAGGCATGAGTATCCTGATAATAATGGCTGATAACCTGTGTGGTTAGTTGGCTGCCGTTTACATTAGCAGGCATCCACAGGCTAAAGCTGAAGGCCAGAGCAAAAAAAGAAGCGGCAATACCGGAGATAAACCATTTACGCTGGCTGCTTCGGCGAGTGGCTTTATACTCACCCAGTTGCTGAGTCAGAATAATGCGTTCGGCCAGATTATCAGGTGTTTTAAAATTTAGGTTATCACACAATTGACGGCTGAAGGCGCGTTGTTCTGCTGCAAAACGCTGATTACTTCTGTTTTGATTGACTTTTTCCAGAAATTCAGCACTTTGATCATCAGGATCAATAATTGCCTGTTTTCTAAATTCCAGATCATCCACGTTTAAAATCCTGTATTTTTCAGTCTTATAATATTAAGAGACTTATCATCTCTGCCAGGTTATAGCCGGGTTTGTTAAGTTAAGAGTTATTATGTAACGTTAAATGATATTCTTTGTGCAGCAGGGATTTGAGCTGGTCTTTTGCCCGGAATAAACGGGTATTGACGGTATTAAGATTCAGCTCAAGAATTTCTGCTATTTCAGCGGTTTTAAAACCACCGAGTACCTGTAATAACAGGGGTTCACGATAATCCATTTCCAGTTTTGTAATCACCTGATAAAATTGCTGTTTGTCCAGTGACTGTTCAGGGCCGGGATTAAGCTGGTCTTCAACAATTACATCATCAATGTCAACTAACTCAAGTTGTTTGCGCTCAAAACGGCGGGCATTCTCTCGACGTAAAATGGTAATAAGCCAGGCTTTGGCTTTTTTTTCATCTTCCAGTTTATCCAGTGCTTTCCATGCACGTAAAAATGTATCCTGTACCAGATCATCGGCAATAGAATGGTTATTACATAACCAGAAAGCAAAACGGTATAAATCACTGGAATAGGCTTTTACCAGTGTTTCAAAACGGTTTTGTCTATTCATATCACTATAGACCGTGGATTGACGGGTTTTCTTTCCAGCATTTAATTTTATTTGTTTAAACATGGTATTGTTCAGTGTTTGCTGATCCTTAAGATACCTGGATGTAAATTATCCTTTATAGGCGGTGAACACAAGCTGAACAATAAAAACGAAATAAATTGAAACTTTTTTTAAAATTATCGGGTCTTATAGGTTATGTCGGTTTAATCAACTGATCACATTTTGAATTGTTAACAATAAGGAAAACAATATGGGACATTCTAAAAAAACAGCATTAATCGGATTATTTGCCATTGCATTTACTATGCTGGGCGCTACTGCTCATGCTGGCAAGCCTGGTTTTGAAAAGTGCCAGGGTATTGCTAAAGCCGGTATGAATGACTGTGGTACCAGCAAGCACGCCTGTGCCGGTATGGCCAAAGTAGATGCTGGACCAGATGAATGGGTTTATGTACCAGAAGGCACCTGTGCCAAGATTGCTGGAAATAAAGGTAAAAAATAAACCAGGCATATACTTTCTTAAAAAAAAGAGCATCCGGATTACCTGATGCTCTTTTTTTATTCCATTTTCCGGTAAAATAATATTAACCTAAATAAATCAGTTGAACCTACTGCGAATGTCCATAGCACTGAATCTACAAGACTTTCCAGAATATTTTGACTTCACCCGTAGGATGACTACGAATAAAGCCAAAATAACCTGTAAACCCTGGTATCTCCAGCACTCTGATCATTCTCGCTACGATTCAACTGATTTATTTAGGATTAAGCTTACACCGCAGGAGCAGAAAAATGATAAAAAAATTCCTTTTTTCACGTAATGACATTATGGTTCACGGCTTTGATCTTTTAGTACGGTTTTATCTGTTAAAAGTATTTTTTCAATCTGGTATGACTAAAATACAATCCTGGCAATCCACCCTGGATTTATTTGCCTATGAATATTCGGTGCCCTTATTGCCGCCGGAAATAGCAGCTTATGCGGCGACTGCCGGAGAGTTAATTTTTCCGGTTCTGATCCTGCTGGGGTTAATGACCCGACCTGCTGCTCTGGGACTTTTTATACTTAATGCCGTGGCAGCCTATGCTTATTCACTGACCGATTATTACAATATGGTGGGTATGATGGATCATGTTTTGTGGGGATCCATGATTCTGGTTTATATTCTATACGGGCCCAGTCCTTTATCCCTTGATAATTTATTATCCAGAAACAGGCAGCGTGAGTCTTAACATCTTCTTCCCGTAGCCATGTACACTGTCATGACCTCTAATAGTTACAGAAGTTATTCCTGCAGGAAGAGTCGTAGTTAATGAACGGGTGAAAGGCTGTTCATTGATATGAGGGTGGTACAGGGTTCGGGTGGCCAGAATAGTGCCCTTAGGTGAAAGTATTTCCCAGCGATCGGCATAATGATCCCAGCCGGCATCCTGATGCTGCAGGGTAACATCAAAGCGGTATTTTTGACCACCCAGCGCTTTAATGTCTGCATTGACGACACTGACTTCGCCGGCCAGGCTGCTTATGGGCAGTAATAAACTTGTAAAAAACATAAATACAGATAAAATGCGGATCATAATTTGTTTCCTTTAACCTAACGAGGTCTGTTTTGGATAGTGGTATGGTAATAATAGCAAGCCTGATCGGATTTCTGATCATTTATCTGGCTATTGTCTTGCTGGTTAGAAAATGGCTGATTAAACATCAGGTCTCCTGTTTCTGGCGCAGTACCTTTCTGGCCGTTACATTAGCACCCGGTTTATTGTTGTATGGTGAACATTCTGGTATTCCGGTACCGGCTTTTGCCTGGATGTCAGGTTTAAGTAATGCTTATAATTGTTATTCAAAAGACCTGTTCTGCTCCGTTGAACTGAATCTTTATCTGGCGATACTGCCATTTATTGCAACCTGGGTATTTGCATGGCTTATGTGTAAAGACTCTGACAAAAGCAGTTAAAACGGGATCCCTACACCGCCCAGACCACAATAACCGCCGGGATTTTTTGCCAGATACTGCTGATGGTAATCTTCAGCATAATAAAATTCCCCGGCAGCTATAATTTCTGTGGTTATAGTCCCCGCATTTTTTTCATTCAGGCATTGCTGATAATGTTCCCGGCTGTTTAATGCTGATTCTTTCTGTGCGTCTGAAAAAGTATAGATTCCTGAACGGTACTGAGTCCCTCGATCATTGCCCTGACGCATTCCCTGAGTAGGATTATGACTTTCCCAGAATAATTTTAATAAAGCCTGATAATCGGTTGCCTGAGGATCAAAGATCACCAGCACCACTTCATTATGTCCGGTCTGACCGCTACATACTTCCTGATAGCTCGGGTTGGGTGTCAGTCCGGCAGAATAACCTACGGCGGTACTATAGACACCGGGATGTTGCCAGAAAGCACGTTCGGCTCCCCAGAAGCAGCCCAGACCGAATAATGCCTGCTGCATCTGCTCTGGAAAGGGTGCCTGAATCGGGTGCTGATTAACATAATGTCTATTGGTAACGGGTATTGGTTCATCTCGTCCCGGTAGTGCAGAAGCGGGTTCTATAACAGGCATAATGGGGTCCCAGGTTAAAATAATTGAATGCAGGCTCTGCTTTGCCAGAATAGCAGCAGGGCTGTAGCGGTGGTGCTATTAGACCTCAATGGAATTAACAGGGTAAATTACCGTCTGATTCCGACCGCTTTCTTTAGCATGATACAAGGCCGAATCTGCCTGATTGAACAGTTCATCAAAACTGGTCTGACTATCGGCACTGCTTACCCCTATACTTATGGTGATTTTAAGTCCTTCTATCAAGTGAGTAGCAATATGTTTTCGAAGTTCCTCTGCTTTTTTATGTGCATTTTGAACGGGAGAATTGGCCATTAGAACGATGAATTCCTCACCCCCGTAACGGGCTGTTAAATCTTCGGAGCGGAAGTTTTCAATGATTAGCTGGCCGAATTTTCTCAGCACATCATCACCACGGCTATGGCCATAGCTATCATTAATGTGTTTAAAATGATCGATATCCAGCACCAGTAAACTTAATGGACTGGAATACCGAACAGAGTGGCTAAAGTATTTGGGTAATAACTGGGCCAGTGAATGGCGGTTGTATAATCCGGTCAGCTGATCGGTCATTGCCAGCTGGAATAGTTGTTCCTGTTGTATTTTGACTTGATCAAACAATTGTTTGGTGGTGATCAGATTGCTCAGACGGGCACTGAGTTCTTCCCTGATAATGGGTTTAACAATGTAATCATTGGCACCCATGCGTAATAACTCAATTCGGCGAGGCGTATCATCATAGCCGGAAACCACCAGAATCGGGAGTTTGGAACGGTCAGGATAGAGCTTACGAATTTCCCGGATAAAGCCCATGCCATTGAGGCGACCCTCTACCAGTAAATCTGTAATAATCAGATCATATTCCTTGGGGGATTTTTTAAACGCTTTAAATGCCGTATCGGCACTATAAAAATGCCGAACGGATATTTTCATGGATTCCATCTGTTTGATCATATGTCGGGCGACGGTTTTACTGTCTTCAATAAAAAGTACCCGGGCATTGATTTCATTGCGCTTGTTCTGAATAGAAGTTTTCAGATTTTTTGACAGAGCATTAATATCAGAGCGGTTGTAAATTTCAGTAATACCGGAGTCATAGGCGTAATCAAAGGACTGGTCAATGTCATTGGAGGTCAGCAATATAACAGGGGTATCTTTAGTATCAGGATTATTGCGGATCTGACGAGCCAGCTTAATGCCGTCAAAACCATCGGGGAGATGATAAGCGGTACAGATAAAGTCCATGGTTTCTTCTTCAAGAACCATAATGGCTTCATCGGAAGAATTAACTATACGTACTACCAGACCTTCATTATTAAAGATCTGGGATATCATTATTTGATGAAAGCGTGAGCTTTCTACCAGCAGTACTTTCATTGTGATCTCAGTGTAAGGCGGAAAATATTTACCCAATAATAAGTTCCAGGTGCAGGATAAACCTGTACGCCTATTTTATTTTTATATCAGGTCATAATATGGCAAATAATATAAAAAAACATTTTTTTTTGCTATATTAGATACTTCTTATTCTTTTTGTGTGAAACAGTCTACAATTTGTTTCCATTCTGACCAGATTAGATTTTAATATGCCTCAATCATCTATTGTGATGTCTGACAATCCATTTATTTTAGATAATGAAAGTGCTTATCAGCAATGGAAAAAGCACAAACTGGAAAACTATCCTCGTTCTTTAGCAGACTTAATAGTAAAGGTTAAAGATCCCTTGCAATTGAGCACTGATGAACTGGCAGCTATAACAGCATTACTGCACAAAACCAATATGGTGATATATGATCTGGAACAGCAGGATGTAGCAGATAAGGCCATACCCGAACAATTGGGACGGCAGCTTGGCATTAGTTCTCTGGATAAAAATGAATGTGCTGATGAAGATGGTTTTACTTCCATTCAGGTTGTTGAAGAGGGTTTACATGCCATCTATATACCTTATAGTGAAAAAGGTATTAACTGGCATGTGGATGGTTATTATAATCGCCTGTCAGAACAGATATACAGTATGATCCTGCACTGTGTTCGACCGGCAGCAAAGGGCGGGGAAAATCAGTTATGGGATAATGAAATTGTCTATCTGTTATTAAGAGATGAAAATCCGGATTATATACAGGCGCTTATGGCTCCCGATGCCATGACAATTCCAGAAAATATACTGGATGGTAAACTGGTTCGGCCGGATCGCAGCGGCCCGGTGTTTATGCTCACTGAGGAAGGGCGTTTGCATATGCGTTATACCGCACGAGCCAGAAATGTTATCTGGAAGGATGATGCGCTGACTCAGAAAGCTCAGCAAGTGTTAAGAGAGCTTTTAAACAGTAACTCGGACTATAAGTTTGAAGGTCGGCTGGAAGCCGGTCAGGGCTTAATCTGTAATAATGTTCTGCATACCCGGCTGGCTTTTCAGGATGATAAAAATCGTCCACGATTATTATATCGTGGACGGTATTTTGACAAGATCTGTCTGTAATTTCACCATTTTTCTGTGGTCAGATATTTTTCCAGCCGACGAATTTTATTACTGGCCTCTATAAATTCCTGCTGGTTCATGGTGGTTTTGTCCGGTTCACAATAGGCATATACATCGGTATCCCGAATTTGTAAATTGTCTTCAGCACGTAATACCTTACGCATAATAATACTGCTTTTTACACACTCTTCCAGACTGCTATAGGTTTTTTGCATTTGCTGATGATATTCGGTATTTGAGCCGTTGGAAATGCCGCTGATCACCAGAAATAAAATTATTTTCATTAACATTGTTCCCAGGGCAGCTTATGATATCGCCAGCCGCCCACCGTGCTGCGTTGATGAGCATCATTTAACTCACCTTCAAAACCTTCATCAACATTATAGACATTATTGAAACCGGACTGTAGTAAATGAATACCTGCTTCAAAGGAACGCTTGCCGCTGCGGCAGATTAAAATAATGGCCGGATGCTGTTCTTCATCTCCACAGATACCGCCCAGAATCAGTTTACGTATTTCTACGGCAAAATTGGGGTTTATATCCCAGTCCGGCTCGTCAATCCAGGCAATATGCACAGCCCCTTTAGGATGCCCCACAAATAAAAACTCCATGGATGAACGGACATCAATTAATAGCGCATTGGGTTGCTCTTCCAGCATCTCAGCGGCCTGTTTGGGAGAAAGGGCAATGGGGTCTTTTTGATTCATCAGAATTTCCTGTCTGGGGAATAATTAACATTGATTATAGGTAAAATTGTGTAAAATAAAAGCAGGAATAGCATATAATTAAGTGGTAAGTCGTAACTAAAATATTGGTGGGTAAAATAATGGTAGGTCGCCGTAGAGCAATAAAGAAGAAAAAGGATCCGGCAAAACTGGATGCTATTGTCAAAAAAGCGCATGTGGAAATCTCTGAGCGGGAAAAAGGTTATCGGGAACAGTCTCTGAAGATCCATCCCTGGGTCTGTGGACGTTGCGGTAAAACCTTTACCCGAGAAAACCTGCAGCTTTTAACCGTGCATCATATTGATCATAACCATAATAATAATCCGCCGGACGGCAGTAACTGGGAAAACCTGTGTATTTACTGTCATGATAATGAGCACCAGAAAATGAATGAATACCTGGAATTTGGAGATGTCAATGTCACTAAGGAAAGTGAGGCGGCAACACACAATCCTTTTGCGGATTTAAAATCCCTATTAAATAAAGATTAACAGCTATTCGGACTGTACCGCAAATATTATCTTTTCAGGTTAATCTTGCAGTCATTATTTAAAAAGCGCTATACTCAAATCACACGGTTCTGTATAGGTGCCTGGCTATGTTAACAACAATGCTAACAAAAACGCTAACAAAAACGCTAACAAAAACGTACCATGCAATTACTAAAAACGATCTTCAGACACTACTGGATATTTTAAACCAGTCCTATCAATGTGTCGGCCCAACTGTTTCAGAACAGACTTTAAAATATTCTTCTATTAGTAAACTCTCACAATTACCGCTGGGATATATCGATCAACAGAGGCCCGGTGAATATCAGCTGTTGCATAATACAGACAGCAAGGATTATTTTTCCATAACCACAGGTGCGCAGGGAGTCAAACCCTGGTTATTCAAAGCACAGGAAAAATTATGGACGGTGAGTAAGCAAGATGGCCGGATTCAGTTTAATAGTCAATTAACAGATGAAAAGCCACTGGCCATAATGGGTTTAAGATCCTGTGATATGGCGGCCTTAAAATTACAGGATCAACATTTTCTGCAACAGCAGTTTCAGGATCCCTATTATGCCGGTCATCGTGACAATCTATTTATTATTGCGGTTAATTGTCATCGTTCAACGGAAACCTGTTTTTGTGTTTCTACCGGTGATGGACCGGAAATTAAAGAGGCATATGATTTACTGCTGACTGAACTGGAACATGATTTTATTATCCAGAGCGGTTCTTCTGCGGGACATGAAGTTCTGGCTATATTGGCGCAGCAGGTCACATTAACAGCAGTTACTGAACAACAGGCACTGGAAAAACAGCAACGCCTGAATGCTGCGGCTCAGCAATCCAGAACATTACCGGATCGTCCGATTGCCCAACTACTGGCCCATCGCTTAAATCATCAGCAATGGAATAATATAGCCGAACGTTGTTTAAGCTGCGGCAACTGCACCATGGTCTGCCCCAGCTGCTTCTGTCATAGTGAATACGATGAACCGGAACTGGATTTGCAGACCAGTCATCATTTTCGTCAATGGGACTCCTGTTTTGCAAGTGAGCACAGTTATATTGCCGGTTTTCATTTTCGTAAGGAAACCCGTCAGTATTATCGTCAGTGGCTGACTCATAAATTTGCATTCTGGCATGAGCAATACGGGCGCAGCGGCTGTACCGGCTGTGGACGTTGTATCAGCTGGTGTCCAGCGGCTATTGATGTGACTGAAGAATTAGCTATTTTGTGCCAGGAGACAAGCTGTCATGTTGACTAATCCTTATCTGCCTATGGTTGGCGAAGTGCTTGAAAACCATCCGGAAACTCCGGATATTTTTACCCTGCGCTTACGCCTTAAAGAGCCGGCACTGGCTAATAATTATTCCTTTGAACCCGGCCAGTTTAATATGCTGTATATGCCTGGAGTGGGAGAAGTGCCAATTTCCATTGTTTCTGACCCTGATGATAAACATATTATAGACCATACCATTCGGGCGGTCGGTCGGGTGACCCGGGTTTTGCAAAAACTTAAAGTAGGTGATGAAACAGGTATTCGGGGACCCTATGGTAGCAGCTGGCCAATGGCGCAGATTAAAAAAAAGGATGTTCTGATTATTACCGGGGGGCTGGGTTGTGCACCCGTGGTGTCGGTGATTAATTATATCGTTAAACGTAGAGCTGATTTTGGCCGTCTGGTAATTATGCAGGGGGTTAAACACAGTAATGATCTTATCTGGAAAGATCAATATCAACAATGGGCGGCTCTGGAAAATACTCAGGTGGCACTGGCTGCTAATCAGACCACACCGGCCTGGAACTGGTCATCAGGTTATGTCACGGATCTATTTGATGAAGTCTGTTTTGATTCTGCTAATAGTATTGCCATGCTTTGCGGACCGGAAATTATGATGTCGGCTACGATTAGAGAATTATTACAACGGGGTATGACTGAAGCACAGATCTGGCTGACGATGGAAAGAAATATGCAATGTGCCATAGGCCATTGTGGTCACTGTCAGCATGGTTCTCAGTTTGTCTGTAAAGACGGACCGGTGTTTAATTACCCTGTAGTTAGAGAGTGGTTTTTCCGTGAGGGGTTTTAACCTTGTATTTTTAATATACAAGGTTTAATAGTGAATAGAACATACCGGCTATGGTGTCCATACTCCTGCTGTGGACAAATGACTCTGGTCTAATAGAAGTGGAGCTGATGAATGGATAAACCAAAAATTGCGATTCATAAATTTGCATCCTGTGACGGCTGTCAGCTGGCCTTTTTAAATATGGGGCCGGAATTACTGGAGCTGGCCGCAATGGTGAATATTGTTCATTTTGTGGAAGCAGGAATGGTGGCTCCACAGGAGGAAGTGGATATTGCCTTTATTGAAGGCAGTATTTCTACCGAAGAAGATATTGAGCGTATAAAATTTATCCGTAAAATCAGCCGGCAGGTGATCAGTCTGGGTGCCTGTGCCAGCAGTGGCGGACTGCAGGCCTTACGTAATCTGGCAGATGGCGAGCAATGGTTAACAGAGCTTTATCCGGAGCCGCAATATATCCAGAGTCTAAAAAATACTCATCCACTTAAAAAGTATATTAAAGTAGATTTTGAAGTGTGGGGCTGTCCGGTTAATGCCGGGCAGATTAAACAGCTTATTAGCTCCTTATTACTGGGGGCAAAACCGCAGCAGACCAGGGACAGGTTGTGTCTGGAATGTAAACGCCAGCAGCGGGTCTGTACCCTGGTTGTAAAAAATCGGGTTGTAAAACATCTGGTTGTAAAACATCTGGTTGTAAAACAACAGGAGACAGGGCAACAAGCCTGTCTTGGTCCCATTACTGCAGCAGGATGCGGGGCACTCTGCCCATCGGTAGGGCGTGCCTGTTATGGCTGTTACGGGCTGGCGGATAATCCCGAACCTCATGCTCTTTCCATGCGACTGGAAGGGCTGGGATTTATAGGCAGAGAAATTGCGCAGAAATTACTGATGATACACAGCTATGAAGAATCTTTGCAGAAAGAAGCTCAGCAATTATCCACAAAGCAGAGGGATATTTTATGAGTAATGAAAAAACTGTCCCTGTTAATTTACCGGTGCTCAGTCGTGTGGAAGGTGAAGGTGCCCTGGAATTTAATCTCAGTCAGGGGCGAATTGAGGATCTGAAATTACGTATATTTGAACCCCCGCGCTATTTTGAAAAATTTTTACAGGGACGTCATTATAGTGAAGTACCGGACATTGTGGCTCGTATTTGCGGGATTTGCCCCGTTGCGTATCAGATGACAGCTGTACAGGCACTTGAGTCATTGCTGGTGCCGGATATGCCGGAAGATTTTTCCGTATGGCTGCAAAAGATGCGTCAGGTTCTGTATTGCGGGGAGTGGATACAGAGTCATGCTTTGCATATTCATCTGCTGGCTGCACCGGATCTGTTTGGTTTTAATAGTGCTATCAGCATGGCTGAAAAATACCCGGATATTGTTCGCCGCGGTGTCACATTACAGGCATTGGGCAATGATATTATTCGTTTATTGGGGGCTCGTTCCGTACATCCAGTGGGTGTCAAAGTGGGTGGTTTTTATAAAGCACCGGAACCTGAACAGGTTAATAAACTGCTGGAACAACTTAAAGCTCTAAAAAAAGCAGCCTGTGAACTGGTATTATGGCTGGATTCTCTGGAGTTACCCGAAAGCAGACAGGAATTTATCTCGGTATCTTTGCATAATCAGGAAAATTATGCGGTTTATCAGGGACGTATTATTTCTAATCAGGGTCTTAATATAAGCTGTGAACAATATCCGCAGCATTTTAAAGAGTTTCAGCAGCCGCAGTCCACAGCCTTTCATTCTCATCTGGAGGGACAGCCTTATCTACTAGGACCACTGGCACGTCTGAATAATAATGCGGATCAGTTAAAACCGGAAGTACAGAGTTTAACAGCACAATTGTCCGTTAGTTTTCCAGACAATAATATGTTTAATAGCATTATTGCCAGAGGAATTGAAATTTATAGCTGTATATTAACAGCTATTGATTTATTAC
>JALSUJ010000582.1 GCA_027071355.1 Gammaproteobacteria bacterium
ATTTTCATAGCTATCACTTAAAACTCACTTTTGAATACCGGGTTCGTCCAACAAACGGTTCAGATTGTGGTTCGTTCCTCACACAATCTAACCTTATTCGTTATGCCATTTCATAGTTAATGAGATCTATAATTGTCTCTTCGCCTTCAAACGAAGCATCAACCCGAACTGAAGATATACCAAAGACGGCAGTATGCAGACCTTTAAAGACAAATTCTTTCTTCGATCGGATATTTAGTTCAAGCGCCACATTTTTATTGACGCTTATACAGACGGATGATTCACCAGCCACTACATCTATACCCGGTATGGCGCTGAATCGCTCAAAAAACATTTCTTCAATAAATAGGCCATTTATACTGAAACCAGATTTCGAGCCGCTGGCATCGATTGAATAGGCCTTTGCAAAGGCTGTGTTCATCTGGAATTCCGCCGGATTATATAAAAAGTTCTTCTCCAGCAAGCGCTTTCCCCACTCGCTAGGGTTATCTCCGTGATGCAGAATAGAATTGCCCGTAAACATTGCTGGAGAATATTGAATTCGCTCACCTCCAGCCAATACAGTTCGAACACCCAAGTTGTTATGGTTTGTTAAGCGCAACAAGTGAAGATGACCTAATACCAAATCACGAACATAGAAAGCTGCTTTTACAGCTCGTGCGTATTGGACATTGCCAAGATCAATTGTTCTTGCAATGCCGTCATTTAATATCAATACGTTTTCGTATGGTTCTGGCTCAACACCGACCCAAAATGGATGACCAACACGTTGATAAACTTCGCTTAATAAATTTACAGTTCCAGAGCGTTGGAATTCACGAAGATTCCACTTTGCTTTTTCTAGTTGAGAACCAAAGCCACAGATGTCGATCCATGCCCCAATACAGTGAATAGGAGTTAAAGAGCCAGACCTTGCCTTTCTCTCCCAATCGAGAGACTCGTGAAATTCATCCTTTTCCCATGGTGTTGGCATTTCTTCCTCGGGCTAGCTTTTGGGGGCATAACGCCTAGCTCATTTGCAATTTAAAGTGGCGCGTTTTTGCGTCTTTTTTTGCAAAACAAGCGCCACTTTAAATTGTCAAATGGAGCGTCTTGTTAGCAATATAGTTAACTTTCAGAATGATGTTCTATCCCTAATTTTCTTTATTCTTTTTTTCATACTTTAACCCAGTACTATCTGGCTTGTAAACTCATGACTTCTCGATAACGTTGAGTTAGTAACAGTGCTCACATATCTGACTTAAACTCACCCTTTCTTTCTGTTTCTTAAAACCTGATTTTTGATGACTTTTTGGCTTGTTTAATTCTTTGGTTTCTTAACGCTGACTCTGAATCAAACTGCCCTAATATTACCCACAATAATGTGGCTAATATTATTGACCTGCAACTTATTCAGAACTATTTGAGTAACCTGCTATCAGCAGCTCGAATATTTACCGATTAAAAATAAATAGTTAAAAATAGTAAAAGTAAACCTTGGTTAATATTTTT
>JALSUJ010000583.1 GCA_027071355.1 Gammaproteobacteria bacterium
TCAAAGGTGATGTTCACATCGCCGGTGGGAAGGGTACCGTCAGGAGCGGTATAGTTAAAGACCGCTTGACCGCTGGCGTTGGTCTTCACGTTGTAGATGTTGAGCGTCCCTTTGTTTGGGTTGAAGAATTGGGCTTTGATCTCTGTGTCGGCTACGACATCTCCATTGCGAGAGAGGTAAACGCTGATCGCTTTACTCTCGCCCCCCTTAGAGACAGTGAGGGTATCGGGGGTGATATCCAACTGCATACCGCTGGTGTTGACTTCATTGGTAGAAGAGGTACTAAACTTCACCGTCGCATTCTTCTCGAGACTCGGGCTTCCGTTGGTCACTTCAAACGTGATGTTCACATCGCCTGTTGGCAAAGTACCATCGGGGGCAGTATAGTTAAAGACCGCTTGACCGCTGGCGTTGGTCTTCACGTTGTAGATGTTGAGCGTCCCTTTGTCTGGGTTGAAGAATTGGGCTTTGATCTCTGTGTCGGCTACGACATCTCCATTGCGAGAGAGGTAAACGCTAATCGCTTTGCTCTCACCAGCTTGGGAGATGGTGAGCGTGCTGGGGGTAATGTCCACTTTCATACCCGTGGTGTTGACTTCTGCCGTTGACGAAATGCTGAATTTCACCGCGACATCTTTTGCGATCGAAGCCGATGCGTTGGCGACATCAAACGTGATGTTGATGTCATTGGTTGGGAGGCTCTCGGGTGCCGCGTAGGTAAACGTCACTTTGCCGTTGGCATCGGTCGTGCCGTTGTAATGGTCAAGGGAGCCATTAACAGGGTCAAAAAAGTTTGCGATGATGGAGGTGTCAGAAATGACGGTTGCGCCTCTGTGGAGATAGAGGCTGATGCTTTTGATCTCGTTTCCTTGGGAGATGTTGACCGGATTGGGCGTGGCATCAAGGGTCATACCCGTCGTATCGACCGGTGGCGTAGAGACCCCACCGAACTGCACGTGCAATTTGGTATCAAGCATGGGGGTACCGTTGGCTACTTCAAAGGTAATGTTGATGTCGCTGCTGGGGAGTGAGACGGGAGCTGTGTAGTTGAAGAGTGCTTGCCCTCTGGTATCGGTCGTGGCAGTATAGGTATTGAGCGAACCGGTATTGGGGTCAAAAAATTGGGCTTGAACTTCGGTATTGGGGACGACATTGCCCCCACGGGCAAGGTAAAGGCTGATGGCTTGGTTCTCTCCCGGTGTGGTGACCGTGATTTGATTGGGAGAGGCTATCAAGCTCATCCCCGTTGTATCCATGGGGGGGACGGTGGAGCCACCAAATTTGACGGCGACTTTTGTATCGAGAAGGGGCGTACCGTTGGCCACTTCAAACGTGATGTTGATGTCCTTGCTCGGAAGCGATGCTGGCGCGACATAGGTAAAGAGTGCCAACCCTTTGGTGTCCGTCGTGATGGAATAGGCATCAAGCGACCCATTGTTTGGGTTGACCCATTTTGCATTGACTTGGACGTTTTTCAAGGGGCCGCTGTC
>JALSUJ010000584.1 GCA_027071355.1 Gammaproteobacteria bacterium
TTTTCAAACTGGTGATATAAAACCAGCACAATTTCATTATTTTGAAAATACTGATGAACAACTTCAGCAAATTTTTTAAATATAATTTCCGGCGAAAAAGGATGTGTAGTTATGCTGGTTTCATCTATTCCATAAAGTACGGCAAGACGTTTTTGTATTTGTAATAACTCCTGCTCAAAATGAGGTAAAATATTAACCAGTATCTGATTTACCGCCAGCCAGCTTTCAAAATCATCCTGGGCAATTAAATCCAGTTCACCGGTATTGCTGTCTGCTGACTCATTTTTCTCCTGCGAGCAACAGGTTCTGAATTCTTCCTCAATAGAATTAAGAAAATCTGTTTTAAGTTTTGATTTAACCTTATCTATAATTGAAATAGCATCAAAAAAAAGTAATTGAGTGCTATTGGTTTTGGCTCGTTCAGCATGTTCAAACAGCGCATCTCTGGCCACTGGGAAAAATATATCAGCATTATGAGAAAGATGTTTTAAAAAAACTTGCTGGACATGCTCAAGTATCTGTTGTGAAGAGGAATCAAGAGAATTTTTTGACTGATTATTCAGACCCTGCTTCAGCTGTTCCCGACTCAGATTAATTAAGGCATTTACGGCTGGATTAAATATTTCTACCGCCAGTGCATCATCCAGAATCCGACTGACTTTAACTTCCAGTTTATACAGCTTATCAATGGCACTGGCTTTAGTGCTGAATTTGATTTCAAACAGCCTGCCTATAGAAAAATCATCCGGCATAGGCTGTTGTTCGGGCCACCTGAGAAACAATCCGTCAAAACCAACATCCTCAACAATAAATGGCCACGAATGACCTTCTTTATCATAAAGAATGGCATCGACTCTAACAGGCGTCCGATGATGGTTTCTTTTTTCCAAATGTTATCTCAATATTTTTTTAAATTTTATTGCATCCCATTTTAATAATAGATGATACTAAATATTCTGCAAGATAAATGAAAGATCAACAACCGCTAACTATTATGAATTCCAAGTATTTCATTTCCACTGGCGTATTTCTGTTGTTTGGCATTGTCATTTCGGCGTTTATCAACCGCTTCAAGAT
This sequence comes from Gammaproteobacteria bacterium, assembly GCA_027071355.1. Taxonomy (GTDB): domain Bacteria; phylum Pseudomonadota; class Gammaproteobacteria; order GRL18; family GRL18; genus JANELJ01. The sequence goes on from JALSUJ010000584.1 coordinate 1,078, forward strand.
AATTTTGATCAATATCCCCGGTCACATAATTACCATCAAAAACCGAACAGTCAAACTCATTTATATCTTTATTGCCTTTATGACAGGAACGAATAAGCTCTTTAAGATCCTGATAAATCAGCCAGTCAACCCCTATTTCTCTGGCTATTTCTTCAGTAGTGCGTCCATGCGCCACAAATTCATCCGGCGAAGGCATATCTATACCATAAACATTAGGGTATTTAACCGCCGGTGAAGCTGAAGCAAAATACACTTTTTTAGCTCCGGCATCTCTGGCCATTTTTACAATCTGACTGGATGTAGTGCCACGGACAATAGAATCATCTACCAGCAGCACATTACGATTTTTAAATTCCAGATCCATGGCATTAAGTTTCTGTTTAACCGAGCTTTTACGTTGTTTCTGACCTGGCATGATAAAGGTGCGGCCGATATAGCGGTTTTTCATAAACCCCTCTCTATATCGGACACCCAGGGTATTTGCCAGTTCCAGTGCAGAAGAACGACTGGTATCGGGAATAGGGATCACCACATCAATATCATGCTCAGGGAATTGCTGCATAATTTTTTTAGCCAGACGCTCACCCATTCTTAAACGGGCTTTATAGACCGAAATATTATCCATTATTGAATCAGGACGAGCAAAATAAACATGTTCAAAGATACACGGTGAATATCGGGGGTGATCGGAACATTGATGTTTAAAGACTTCTCCTTTTGCAGTAATCACCACGGCTTCACCGGGTCTGATGTCATCTATCAGTTCAAAACCCAGTACATCAAGTGCCACACTTTCAGAGGCAATACAATATTCAACCCCTTTTTTACCTTCCCGCTTACCATACACAATGGGTCTGATACCATTGGGATCTCTAAAACCAACAATCCCGTAACCGCTGATCATGGCAACACTGGCATAAGCCCCCTTGCAGCGTTTATGCACCCGGGTAATCGCATTAAAAACATCTTCTTCATTAATACGCAGTTTATGCAGGCTTTGAATTTCGTGGGCAAAAATATTCAGCAGGACTTCTGAATCCGAGTCTGTATTGAGATGCCTTAAATCTTCATTATAAATTTCTTCTTTTAACGCTTCTGCATTAGTCAGATTACCATTATGAGCCAGAGCAATACCATACGGTGAATTAACATATAAAGGCTGAGCTTCTGCTGAAGATGAACTGCCGGCAGTGGGATAACGCACATGACCGATACCCATTTTACCCTGTAAGCGGAGCATATCCATTGATGAAAAAACATCTTTAACCAGACCATTATCTTTGCGTAAATGAAGACGATTATGATCATAGGTTACAATACCCGCCGCATCCTGCCCCCGATGCTGAAGTACCGTTAAACCATCATAAAGATCCTGATTTGCATTGGATTTAGCAACAATACCAATAATGCCACACATAATGTATACACCCAGTTAATAATGAATTTTTGCAGCGATATGAGGCGGTAAAAAGTCCTTCATCATCTCTGCAAGTTGTTGAAAATGAGAAATTAAAACCGATTCTTTCCACCAGGGGTCCTGTGGAACCAGTGTAAAGCCGGCCAGTAAGACCAGAACACCGACAATAAGAATACCACGGGCAATTCCAAATAACATGCCAATAGCCCGGTCAGTACCGGAAAGCCCTGTTCGGTCAATCAGACCTGCAATCATATTAGCAACTAATGCCGACAGGATCAGAGTAATAATAAATAAAATTGCAAAAGCAACCATGGCTAAAATAGAAGGAGGCAGATTGAGATAGGGGTCAATAAAAATTGCCATCGAATGCATATACAATAGACTCACCCAGACAGCCAGAACCCAGCCCGCAAGTGCCATTGCTTCACGCACAAATCCACGTATTAGACTAATAACCATAGAGATGGCAATTAAGACAATAATAATATAATCAGGCCAGATGAGTGACACTTATTATTCTCAATATTTTATAAGCAGGGTATATTATCATAAATTACGAGTCAGGTATAACCGGATCTCCGCTTCAGAATCAGGTTTTATAGTTGACTATAATGGTTTTATTTAATTTAAATTGCTGTTCAATTCTTTTCTGAATTAGCAATAGTTGATCATATTTTAAATAAGGTCCTACCCTTAAACGATAGCGTTTACCTTTAGCCGTGGAAACAGCCTCAATATAGGCTTTAAAATGTTTTTTGCGTAATTTATTCCTGAGCGAAAAAGCATTTCCCTGGCTACCGAAGCTAGCAATCTGCAGGGTATATGCCTGGGTAATTTTTTTGCTTTTCGGTGCCTCGGCTTTTTTAAAAACACTAGCTGGAGAGCTTTTGACTGACGTTTTATTTTGATTGATATTAACTTTTTTACTGACCCGTTTAACATTCTCATGGACAATTTTTTTAATAGCTGAATGGTCTTTAGCTGCCGGATGCTCAACTGGACGGGATTCAACCGGCTCTGGTGCCGGCATTGTTTCCATAGGTTTAATGGCCGGCAATGTTTTATTCAATGATGTCGGTACCGGTGGAATATTAGTGCCATAAATAGCCTGCTGCGAGATAGAGCCGCCATTTAATAATAAAGGAATAATAATCACCCCTAATGAGACCAGCACAATCGCACCAATAATACGTTGTTTAATGTTAACTCCGGTCTGTTGCTTATTTTTTTCCATTAATTTCATTCTTCTTAAAAAAACACTAATTTATCTTAAGGCTGTTATTTTGCTCATGGCTGTTATTTTGCTCATGGCTGTTTTGTTGCTCATGGCTGTAACTTACGCAAAGCATCCGATACGGTAAAAAATGAGCCTGTAATCAGCAAATTAGCACTCTGATTTGAGGCTTTATTATACTCTTTAGCAGACTTTTTATTAGCCTGTTCAAAGTCACTATAGGCCTGTTTAAAATCAGCAAAACATTTAATCTCAGCACTCGCTTCTGTCATTTTTTCCAGTATCTGCTTTAACTCTTCTGCAGGCATAGCCCGGGGTGTATCCAGCTCAATTATACGCCAGCTGGCTGCAACAGGCAGTAAACAGGAAAGGACATTTATAATATCCTTATCTTTTAGCATGCCCACAATAATATGAAACTTTCCCGGAACACTTAAATCATCAATCGTGGCCTTTAAAACCCTGGCAGCCTGAACATTATGCGCTACATCAGCAATGATCAATGGTCTGGATTGCAGGATCTGAAAACGCCCGGCAATTTGTACTGATAAAAGTCCCTGTTTTATGTCGGCCTGTGTTACCGGCCATTGCGGCCTTAATAATTGCAGAATCAACAATACATTGGCCGCATTTTTTAACTGAATATTACCAGCCAGTGCCGGCAAGGGCAGATTATAATGCGCATCAAACCGACTGCCCTGAGCAGGAAGCCAGTCCCATTGCCGGTCTCTTAAACGATAACTATAATCCTTAGTGTACTGGTAAAAGTTCAGAGACTCATGAAGAACTTTTTCTTTGATACTGTCAATTAAAGGCTCATCACCATATATTGCCGGTTTATCCAGACGATAAATCCCGGCTTTTTCCAGTGCAATAGTATTAAGATCATTACCCAGCCAGTCCTGATGATCAAAGTCCACCGTCGAAACGAAGGCCACATCCGGTTCAATAGCATTGACTGCATCCAGTCTTCCACCCAGCCCGACTTCCAGAATCACAATATCACATTGCGCCTGATAAAAGACCTCTACAGCGGCCAGAGTGCCAAACTCAAAATAAGTCAGAGAGATATCCTCTCTGACATCATTAATACGCGTGAAGGCATCACAAATTAATGCATCTTTTACCGGGATCTGGTTGATACAGATACGTTCATTGTAGGATTGAAGGTGTGGAGAAGTATATGCACCGACACGATAACCGGCCTGAATGAGTATTGAAGCCAGTAAGGCAGTAGTAGAACCTTTGCCATTAGTACCGGCAATGCTAATAACGGTAAAAGGGTAATTAACCGGTTGATGGACTGGATGATAAACATCCGGATACAGACGCTGCAGAACCTGTTCCACCCGCTGCAGGCCCAGATCAATTTCTGACGGATGCAAAGTCTCCTGCCAGTCCAGCCATTGCTGCAATTGTGAAAATGAGGACGGGTCAGACACCCTTATTCATTAACATGGATAATACATTAACCAGTGTCTTACCCATATCATGACGGGTGACAATAACATCCACAGCCCCGTGTTCTAATAGAAACTCACTGCGTTGAAAACCTTCCGGCAATTTTTCACGCACAGTTTGCTCAATTACCCTGGGACCGGCAAAACCAATTAATGCCTTTGGCTCTGCCATATTAATATC
>JALSUJ010000585.1 GCA_027071355.1 Gammaproteobacteria bacterium
ACAAGACTTTCCAGAATATTTTGACTTCACCCGTAGGGTGACTACGAATAAAGCCAAAATAACCTGTAAACCCTGGTATCTCCAGCACTCTGATCATTCTCGCTACGATTCAACTGATTTATTTAGGATAATCGCTCAACAAAAACTACGACACAAGTCTAAAAAACAACCTTTTAGAGCAGTTTTCTGGGTAACAGTGATTTTAAATTTTACTGCGTTTATTTGGCTGTTAACACCGAAAGGTAATGCAGTTTTACAATCAATATTGGTTAATATTACATAAAATAGATAACCAGAGGCCGGAGTGGTCATTAGATAAATAACAAACTAGAGTTATACATTAAATATAATGAAAATACCAAATGCTGAGAATGCAATTGTTCCTACAGAAAAAATTAAGGATTATTTATTATCTAAATCTCATCCTGTAGGCAGATTTAAAGCTGTGTTTTTTAACTCACTGGGTTATTCAGCCAGTAATTGGGAAATATTGGTCAACGATATTCGTACAATACTTCTTCAAAATAATGCTGAAAAAACTGAAGAATCAGAATATGGCCAAAAATACAAAATAACTGGAAAAATTGTGGGACCACTCAAAAAAACTGCACATATTATTACGATATGGATTATACTGAAAGATAAGGAAAATCCAAAATTTATCACAGCATATCCAGGGGAAGGGGATAAAAAATGAAATTAAATTTATTTGAAACTGTTGTTTTACAAAGAGATTTGCCTGAAAAACACCTGTGTCGTGGAGATATAGGAGCAATAGTTGAAATTTATGAACCTGATGGTATTGAAGTTGAATTTGTTACAGGTTCAGGAGAAACTCAAGCATTGGTCACACTAAAAACCGATGATATTAGGCTTGTTTCTGGCTCTGATATTCTTTCTGTTCGTTCTCTTGATGCAGCATAAAATAAAACAAAGTACATGTAACTTAAATAAATCTCTAACAAGAGAATTGAGAAGGAATTTTTGGACGCAGTTCCACCCCATGTGTCAGGATAGATGTCGCCTCCAATTGTAGGTAGATACTCTTATATAATTTGAAATTATGCTGAGTAGCTATATCTTTTATACTTTTCTTAACGCTTAACGCTTAACGCTTAACGCTTAACGCTTAACGCTTAACGCTTAACGCTTATTTCCACCAGGTCGTTAAAAACGGCACATAAGATATTAATAATAACCAGACCAGCATAATCAGCAGGAATGGGAAGGTTGCCTGAAACAGTTTTAAAATCGGCTGTCTAAAACGCTGACTGGCAATAAACAGGTTAATCCCTACTGGGGGAGTCATATAGCCAATTTCCAGATTAGCCAGAAAGATAATACCCAGGTGTACTGGATCAATATTATAGCGCATGGCCAAAGGAATAATTAAAGGTACTACCACTACAATAGCTGAAAAAATATCCATCATGGCTCCAACTACCAGTAGAAACAGATTTAGCAGTAATAAAAACTGTAACTGACTATCAATGTGCTGTTCCACTATGGCCAGCAGTTTCATCGGTAACTGGGAATCAATTAAAATATTGGTCAGACCCATGGCAACGCCAAGAATAATAAGAATGCTGCCCACTAGCGTTGTGGTTTCAATCAGTATTTTAGGCATATCCCGGATAATATGGATCTTTTTACTGATCACTGTTTCCAGAAACAGGGTATAGGCTGCAGTAAGTGCCGCAACTTCAGTAATGGTGACAAAACCACCGAAAATACCGGTAAAAATAAATATCGGCATTAAAATATCCCAGATCCCTTCTTTTACTGCAACGGCTATTTTCTGCACAGAAAATTTATGTGTGGGAATGTGCAGTTTACGGGCTGAAGTAATACTGAATATGGACAACATTACCAGTAAAACCAGCCCGGGCAGCATACCGGCGATAAACAGTTCATCAATACTGACACCGGAGACAATGCCGTATAGTAAAATGGCCATGCTGGGTGGGAATAACAGTCCAAGTGAACCGGAAGTGGTCAGCAGCCCCAGACAGAAGCGGTGTCGATAGTGAGCGTTTTCCAGCATCGGATAGAGTAAGGCTCCCAGTGCGATAATAGTTACCCCAGAGGCTCCGGTAAAGGCGGTAAAGGCAGAACAGGATACAATGGTGACAATTGCCAGACCACCGGGCATCCAGCCTAATAAGGCATTAAACAGCTTGATCAGACGTTTGGTGCCATCTCCGGCCGCCAGAATAATTCCGGCAAAGGTAAATAAGGGAATGGCCACCAGGTTAGGCTGTGAGGCCAGTCGGTACAGTTCTATAATTAAAATACTGGGATCTAGCTCAGCTGAATGACTGGCCAGCAGACCTCCAGCACCCATAATGGCAAATAGCGGGGTGCCCAGTATGGCCAGCAACACCAGAACCAGAATTAGAATAATAACAATCATTTAGTATCGGTACAGGAGCAATTTGCTGCAGGACAGGGCGTTTCATCCTGCACTACCCGTTCCGGTTCAAAATGGGTCATACTCAGTAGCAGCAAATGCAGGCTTAAAATAGAAAAACCGGCAGGCAGAATCAATGCCAGATAAACCGACCAGCGTTCATTAGACGGTGCATATTGCCACTCTTCACGCCAGAAACTGACGGCATACCAGGCCAGAATACCGCTGATAACTGAGCTTAACAGCAGTAATGGTTTTATTAATTTTTTCTGTTGTGCCGGTTTTAGAAAATGTACCAGAACATCAATTTTAATATGCCGGTTCTGTTCTGATACCAGAGCAGCGCCCATAAAAATAATAAACAGGATCAAATGTCGGGATACCACCTCCATATGGGAAAAACCGGTATCGAAAAAATTTCGTGAGATGATCTGGATAATGGCCATAATCAGCAGGAGCAGCAAACTGCCTGCGGCCACAAATTTTTCAAACAGGATCAGAGCATGTTTGAGCCGGTAAATGATTTTAAGCCAGTTTGCCATTAGTTCTACTCTGGGACTTTAATTTATTTAGAGACTATTTATTTCAAGGCTGCCTGTTTCTTACGAAACTCATTGAGCAGGGTTGTTGTACGTTTAAACATTTTTTTGGAAATATAATCAGATTTAATTAACTCAGCTGCAGCCTGATCCCGGATATTCATCATTTCTTTCTTTTCCTGATCGTTCCAGTCCCACATAAAATGAATACCGCTGTCTTTTAACAGTTTTATACTTTGAATATTATCTCTGCGGGTAATTTGATTAATGTGTTCAGCGGCTTTTTAACCCGTAGTTTTTAATAATTTTTGCAGATCTTCAGGTAGCTTTTTATAAAAACGGTTACTGACCACCAGTGCACCAATGGCATTGGTCATGGTGACATTGGTTGCATAGGATAATTTAGTGTGCCATTGCATGGTCAGAGCACCAAAAGTGGAGTTATATACGGTATCAATACTACCGTGTCTGGCGGTTAACTGTGTGTAAACCTCAATAATGGACAGAGGTACGGGTGAAACGCCTGCGGCTTCTGCAAAGGCTTCTCCAATAGGATCGCCTTGCCATAACCAGATCCGGCGCTGTTTGAGTTCCTGCAGAGAATGAATGGGCTTTTTGGAGAAAAAATGAATGGCACCAATTTCCGGCCAGCCCAGTAATTCAAATCCCTTGTATTTAAAGCCGGCTTCAATTTCCGGCATCAGTCGATCACGGACATAATCAGACTCATCGGTATTTTTAAACAGGAAGGGCATTTCCAGTACTCGTGCAGATGAGTAGATGCGTCCTATGCCATAACCGGTAAAAAAAGCACCCTGTAATTGACGACTGCGAATTTTTCTCAGTACATCGGGTTCATCACCCATGACGCCGCCGGGATAAATTTTAAATTTAAGGCGACCGTTACTTTTTTTATAAACTTCGTCTGCCCAGCGATCAATTTCTTTCATCCAGGCGGTATCGGGTGGGACCAGTGTTGCAAATTTAAAAATATACTGCCTGGCAGCACTGACACTGGAAATGTGTAGAAAAAGACTGATTAACAGAGACAGGCTAACTATTTTTATAATATGTTTTAAAACCATTGGTGTTCCTTCTCAAGCAACAGAGAAGCCTTCTGTTTGGAAATTTTGTTAATTAATGCCTGTTCAGGATAAAGATCATCCGGGGCATTGATAATATTGGTTAATAAAGTATGAAAGCCCTGTTGATTAAAACGCTGGCGTTCAAGGTATTGTGCCTGCAGGAGATTAACGAGCAGAAGTTTATTGTGGTTAGCGGCATTGGCTTTGGCAAAATGTTCTTCTGAGAGTGCGTAATTGCCGCCCAGCATAGGTGACTTACTGCCGTAATAAGCACCAAAAAAGATATCTGCACCACTCATATAAAAGTTTTCATCAAGTTCCAGGACTCGCTGCATCAGCATAACTGCCTTAGGCAACTGGGCCAGACTTTTTGCCTGGTCACGATTCAAATCAATGGATTTAGCCCAGCAGGAAGCAGTCCAGAACAGTGCCGGAACACTGCTTTTGCCCAACCGGTTAATATGTTCCTGCAGCGTTTCCAGTTCTCCATCCAGAACCTGCTCGCTTAAGCCCTGTTCAATCAGAACATTGCGGGCGTGCAGATAACCGCGATGATAAAGCTCTGCTGCACGAACAGGATCGGTATCTTCAACAAAACCAAAAGCATAGCCATAATAGGCCTGTGCTGAATAAAGGTTTAGTTTTTCATTATTCGGATCACTGACCAGCATTCCCTCAATTAAACTGATATTTCCGGGGATTGCAGACTTAGCCAGCTGCAGGTCGGTTTCCTGATTAACGGCTACTACACCGCCGTCAATAAGAGGCATGGCTGCACGTACCGTGATTTGAGACATAGAACAGGCATTGAGCAGGGCTATACTCATCAGGATAAAGCCTGAAAGTAGAATTTTTTTCAAGGTGTTATTACCCACATCTTTTTTGATCGTCAGTTTGATCATTATCATTATTTGACCCGGCAGGGGGGATGAAAATTTAAAAAAAGTGATTTTACCGCTAAAAGCCGTTTAAGGCAGCTTGTATTAGAAAAAACTAATATAAGCTGGTGTTTTTATTGATAAATTTGTTATTACTAGAATATGAAAGTATAGGAATTATTGCAACCGGTTTTTTCAGCATTTATTTTTTTTAGCGGAATATTGAGCCTGTAACAGAGGGTTTGTGCCCAGGTGTTCAGGTATTTTTCTACTGTAATTTATGCTCGCGGATTTGTAGCTTTTGTTCTGTTAAAATAAAGTGATCCAGCTGTTTCTGAGCCTTGGCTGGTATTTGCTTAAACTGACAATGGCAAAGAGCTTCGGTACACCTGAGAACATTAATCGTGCAATAAATTATAACCCCGCCTGATTCCAGATGGGGAGCTGAAAGTTCAGGCAGTTTAATAGCGATCTTCAGGGACTGAGCAGATGTTAAATCAGATTTCTGAAAAGACAGACCAGAGGAACTGATGTCAACCACCGGGAAGGATTGATTATCTACCGTCAGATAGAGAGTCTTGTGTGGTTTTATGCGTACATCTCTACGCCGCTCGTCACTATCTGGTACTACCAGAAGCGGCTCACTATTTTTCTTTTTCCAGAACAAACTCCACCCTCCTGTTTTGTGCTCGGCCCTGTTCAGTATTGTTATCAGCTATCGGAAATAGATCGGCATAACCGGTTGCCGACATGCGTGCCGGATCGATTCCCTCATCAATAAAAAAGCGCAGTACGGTAGTTGCCCGTACTGCTGAGAGTTCCCAGTTGGAAGGAAACCGTGCCGTGGTGATTGGACTATTATCGGTATAACCTTTAATGGCAATTTTGTAATCAGAATATTTTTCAAACAGGGCACGAATATCTTCAAAAATGGGCAGGGTTTCGGTAAATAATTCTACATCTCCAGAGGGAAATAAAATAGTACCTTTAATCCGGATAATAATACGCTCTCCTTCAGTATAAACATATACAAATTCACCCAGACGCTGCTCCTGAATCATGGTTTCAATATCGTTTACCAGTTTATCTTTATCAGAAGTCTGTTCTTTCTGCTGTTGTTCCATCCCCGGTTTGGGAATAACAGGAATAATTTTACTGTCTGTATCTGAGACCACCTGTTGAATAATAATCTGACTGGCTGCAGGAGTGGACTGATTCAGTGCAATTTGTATGGATGACAGAACGGATTTGAATTTTTCTTTCTCAACTGAGGAAATAGAATACAGTAGCACAAAAAATACCAGCAATAAGGTCACCAGATCGGCAAAGGTAACCATCCATGAGGGTGCGCCTTCTTCATCATTAATTTCATCAATGGCGGAATCTTCTGTAGAAGAACTATCAGACTCATCAGCAAAACTATTATCAACAGGATTGACAAGCAGTGCAGATGGTGCGCTGTGTTCATCCAGTTCAGGCTGTTTATTCATACTATTTTATTCACTGCTTTAACTCTTCTTTTTTCTGCTTTTACCAGACCCCATTCCTGGTCGCTGACTGCGTGGTAAATAGGAGGATAAGCGTTCGTATACTGAAAGCTGATTATTATCTTTTAATATACTAATGGCCCCTTCAAACATAATTTCCAGATTAATGACTTCAAACATGGTGCGGGATTTCAGTTTACCGGCAATAGGTAGAAAGATCACGGTTGCCAGCAGAGAGCCATAAAAGGTTGTTAGTAATGCTACCGCCATAGACGGGCCGATAGTCGTTGGATCATCCAGAGTGCTGAGCATCTGAATCAGACCGATCAGTGTTCCCAGCATACCGAATGCTGGTGCAAAAGTGGCCATTTTTTTAAACACATCCTGGACAATATAATGACGTGCTTTCATGGAGTTTATTTCGGTACGCAATACATGTCGTATCATCTGTTCATCTGAGGCATCGGCAATCAGATTGCAGGCACGTTTTAGAAAGGGGGAGCTGGTTTTAACTTCGGATAATGCCAGCAGGCCTTTTCTGCGGCTTAATTGCGTCAGCTGCAGCATGGTCTGGATCAGTTGTTCCGGGCGTTGTTTGTCCGTACCAAAAACAATAAAGGCACTTTTAAACGCCGTTAGAATATCTTTAAGCGGAAAAGTCAGTAAGGTCGCTGCAATCGTGCCACCAAAGACAATCATCATACCGGGTACGTTAATGAATGTTCTGGCATCGCCACCTAATAATATGGCAGAAAAAATAAGTGCGAAACCGGAAAATATACCGATAAGAGAAGCAAAATCCATAAGGAAAAAACCTGATAAAACTGTTCAATATTACACTTAACTATAGAACATATTTAAAGACAGACAAGATTATAAAAAAATCATTATATGGTCATATACTAAACTGTGATGGAATTGCTATTTTTAGAATAAAAATAATAATAATTATAAATCTTAAGATTATTTTAAGGTTTCGTTAAGTTTCGTATGTTAGGGTGAACGCAGTTCGGCCGGGGGGAAATACTCTATATGCTAAGTTATATATAGAGTTACAACACAGATAATACAACCATTAAGTTGTAAATATTCAGGAGGAAGTGAAATGTGTTCTTATTATAAGCAGAGGTATTTTGTATCAGGAGTTATATCAATATTCCTGTTCATGCTTTCGCCATCGGCATTTTCTGGTGACAGCCATCATTCTGGTGACAGTCATCATTCTGGTGACAGTCATAAATTTTCAATAAAAGAAGCTAAATGGGATGCGGAAAAATCTAAAATAAAAATCAAAGGCAAGGGGAAAAATGGAAAAAGAGTCAGTGTTTATAATGCTGCAAGTAACGATCTTATTGGCACGGATAAAGTGGATGATAAGAAATGGAAGGTTGAAGAAAAAGACTTAGCCATTGTTCCCTGTAGTGTTAAAGCCGTTCAGGAAGATGGTAAAAGTGATGTTATGAGTGTCAGTGATGCACCATCAGACTGTGATCTGGGCGATAATAATCCACCTGATGGTGGCGGTGGTGGAACGCCTCCCGGTGGTGGAACACCTCCCAGTACTACCGGAAACTTTACTATTCTGGCAGCCAATGATTTAGGTATGCATTGTGCGGATCAGGACTATCGTATTTTCAGTATTCTACCGCCATATAATGTACTCAACGCCCAGGTATTACAAAAAGGTCAGGAACCTAAACTTATGTCACCGGCTGATGGTATTCATGTTACTTACCAGGCAGTGAATTCCAACTATTTTTCTAATTTTAATAATCCCGGCCGTTTACCTGATGCGAGCAATTCTTTTACCAGTACCGGTTTAAATTTACCGGGTGTATTTAAAAATAATTTCTGGGATAGCCATCCTCCATCCAGTACCGGTATTGATAAAATTGGTTTTATTGCCTATGAGCCTTTATATCCGGCCACTATTTTATCCTTATTCCCATCCACACCTGATCTGGGGTTACCCGCTCCTGTGGTAGAAGAGCTGTATCTGGGCAGTGGTAATTTAACCGCAGAACAGGCCGCTATGCCCGGTCTGTCAAATGTTCCTCAAACATTTCATGGTTATATCAGGGACTTCCCGTTTTTTATCAACTTTCCGTTCGGTTATACCGTTCAAAACTTCAAACGTTATACTGCGGAAGGGGTACCGGTCTCTCCAATTGATGATGCGGGTCGTATCAATCCTTATCCATTAATGAGAATTGAAGCACGTGATAGCGGTAATAATGTATTAGCTTCTGTTGATACGGTGACGCCTGTTGCTGCTGAAGCCGATTGTGCTATCTGTCATACCACTCAAGCTGTCTGTGATGTGGATTCAACCAAGTCACTGGTGTGTGATGATATTGCCAATTCCCTGTACCCGAAAGTGAATTTTGTGGAAACCTCAGCCCAGGCCCAGAATATTATTGGTGCGACTCCTGAGCAAAAAGTAATTAATAGTGCAAAACTGAACATTGTTCGTCTGCATGATTTTAAGCATAACACGGCTCTGGCAGGAACGGCTGCTGATGGAACCAATGGCGATGGCACCTCACAGAATGTAGTCTGTGCCAGCTGTCACTATTCTCCAGCGCTGGATCTGGCACATCTTGGGCCTAATGATGATAATGGTAAGGAGCAAACTCAGCACATTAGTATGTCTCGTGCCATGCATGGGGTTCATGGTAACCTGCCTTTAAAAGATCCGGCTAATTATGGACATTTGTTTCCTATGATGCCCCCCCCTGGACCTGCTCGTGATCCAGCTCTGGCACAGGAAACCTTAATGGAAACCTGTTATAACTGCCATCCCGGTAAAAGTGCCAAATGTCTGCGTGGTGCCATGGGTGGATCGGGTACTGTCTGTCAGGACTGTCACGGTCAGATGACTCAGGTTGGGGATGACTTTACCGAAGGCTTTCCAGTTGCAGGATTTCCTGCCGGTGCTGATTTAAGCAAACGTGTCTCGTGGGCATCTGAACCTGCCTGTGACAGCTGTCATGTGGGTGATGCCATGCAGATTCAGCAGCTAAAACAGTCAGGTCAGTTAAATGATACGGTGGTTAATGCAACAGACAGCCATGCTAATAATGATGGTTTACGATTATTATTAGCCTATCGTCTGTCGGATCATAAAGCCAATGGCGGCCCGGATAAACTGTCATTATTAAAATTCCCTAATTCACGCTTTGCAACGACCGAAGCTTTATATCGTCTCAGTGGTGCGGACAATGGCTCAGGCAAAGGTCACGGTGGTTTAAGCTGTGAAGGTTGTCATGGCAGTACTCATGCTATCTGGCCTAATAAAAATCCCTTTGCAAATGATAATAAAGCGGCTAAAGACATTCAGGGACATGACGGTGTCGTTATTGAATGCAGCTCATGCCACAGCAGTGATCCCGGTATTACACTGGATGGCCCTCATGGTCTGCATCCGGTAGGTGATACTAAATTTTCAGACGGTGGTCATGAAAAACTGGCTGAAAAAAATGGTGATGCCTGTCGAGCCTGTCATGGTCTTAATGGCGAGGGTTCGGTTTTATCCCGAGCTGCTACTGACAGAACTTTGAAAAAAGAACATGGCACTATAAGCGTATCTAAAGGAGAGGTAATTACCTGTACGCTTTGTCATGATAATAAACTCAAATAGTTGACTGTCTGCCAGGGAAGGTATAAATTATAAAAGATTATAATAACAATAATTAATACCCTGCGGCGAGTTTATTTAAACTGGCCGCAGAGTATTATTCTTTATCCAGGCCAGGACAGGCTGTTGGTCAATCAATGATGAAGTTTAATTTTTTATTTTCACGTGCAGTTGTTTTTGTCATTGCCGGTATGCTGGTAATGATAATTATATTCAATGGACTGCGAATTTATAATTTGCAAAACCCCGCCGAACAGGCCAACCTCGTTCAGGATCAGATACCTCTTTTAAAACATAATAATCACCTTCTTAATATAGAAAACATTCCTCACTGGCATCTGTTTAAACAAAAGACTTCGACTCTGGTAAATACCAGAAAAACACGACTTAATATACAGCTGTCAGGTATTATCAGCTCGTCAATAGATGGGCAGGCTCGTGCCATTATTGCAGAATCATCGCGCCGGCAGGCTTATTTTAAAGTGGGTGATGAAATAATGCCTGGTGTACTATTAAAAGCTATTGGTGTTGATTCTATTATTATTGATAATCATAAGTCTGATGAAATTGTACAGTTAAATACTCACAAAAATAATGATTTATTACTTAGAAAGTAGCGCTTAATGATATTTTTTAAAATACCTATTATCTTTAAAAATCAGTGTCGTTCAGGGCAGAGTTTTATGGCTCTGCTTATGCTGCTGATTTTATCCTCACCGCTGAAGGCAGAAACAGGCAAATATGTGTTTAATATGCAGGCAGTGGATATTCGCACCATGATTGCCACGGTTTCTGATGTGACAGGAAAAAACTTTATTATTGATCCCAATGTAAAGGGTAAAGTGACCGTTATTTCTAAAAAAAGTATGTCGGCTGATGAAGTTTTTCAGATATTTTTATCCTTATTAGATGTACATGGTTATTCTGTTGTACCGACTATAGAACATAATACTTATAAAATTATTAAAGGTATGAGTGCAAAATCTCAGGCGGTACCAAATGATTTAAATAATAATTATAAGGGAGATCAACTGGTAACACGGGTTATTAAGGTGAAGCATACCAAAGCTATGCAAATGGTGCAGATCCTGCGTCCACTGGTTCCACAGTATGCCTATCTGGCGGGATTTGCGGACAGTAATATGATTATTATTTCTGACTCTGCGAGCAATATTAAACGCCTGGTGGAACTGGTTAAACGCCTGGATACACCAGGTGATGGAAATATAGAAATGGTGCCGCTTAAAAATGCTTCTGCCGTTGAACTGGCCAAGACCTTAACATTGCTTAATCGGGGGAAAAATGTGTTATCCCAGTCTGTGGTAGCCGATGAACGCAGTAATAGCTTATTGATCAGTGGTGATGCAACGACCCGTATGAATTTAAAAGCGCTTATTATTAAGCTGGATCTGGAAGTTGACAGCTTGCGTAATACCAATGTAATTTATCTGAAATATGCCAAGGCATCTGATCTGGCGGAAATTTTAAATGATATTCTTAAAAATACCATTAAAACTAAAAATGGTGAATTGCCGGGAGATATTATTATCAGTGCAGACAAAAATTCTAATGCTCTGGTAGTTAAATCATCCTATGCGAAATTTCTGGAAATAAAAAGTGTGGTATTTAAACTGGATATCCCCAGGGCTCAGGTGCATATAGAGGCTATCCTGGCAGAGGTTTCCTATACCCTGGAAAGAGAGCTGGGTATTGAATGGAATACCAGTGTGTCAGGCTCCGGTGTTGTGGCTGAAGCCAATAGCGGCCTGCTGCTTAAAAATATTTTTTCCCTGTCTTATCTTAATAGTGCCGGTGATATTAAAGCGGTATTAAAAGTACTGCAAAGTGATACGGACACCAATATTTTATCAACGCCTTCTCTATTAACGCTGGATAATCAGGAAGCCTCTATTATCGTCGGTCAGAATGTACCATTTCTAACCGGTACCCAGCAGTCTCAGGATGGACTGGCTAATCCTTTTCAGACCATTGAGCGCCGGGATGTTGGACTGACCCTGAAAGTGACTCCCCGGCTTAATAAAGGCAGTACTATTATTATGGATATTTATCAGGAAGTTTCCAATGTGCTGCCCAAAGTGCAGAATATTGCTGCGGTCGATCTGGTGACTAAAAAACGCGCTATATCAACAACTGTGATGGTGGAAGATAAGGGTATGGTGGTACTGGGCGGTTTAATTCAGGATGATTTAACTAATAATGTTAATAAGGTGCCTATTCTAGGGGATATTCCTGTTATTGGAGAATTGTTCAAATCATCCAAAGTTGAAACACAAAAGGCTAATTTAATGGTTTTTATCAGACCGACTATTTTAAATAATCCGGTGCTGGCGAATGAAATGGCTATGGAAAAATACCAGTTTGTACGTGATAAGCAGCAAGATCAGCAGGAAAAAGGTATCCGGCTTCTAAAACCTGAGGACATTCCAGTCCTTCCGGAATACCGCAAAACTGACAGCCGTCAGATAAGTCTGCCCAATCCATTTGGTGGTTAAAAGGTTGAATCTGTGACCCGAGAACTGACTAATGTAACAGAATCCAGTTATCAGGTAGAAACCGGTAGCTGCCTGCCCCTTTCATTTGCCTTTGCTAAACGTCAGGGGGTGCTGGTTGATGATGACTCATCGGCACAGGGATCCGGCCAGATTATTTATTGTCGGGAGAATGTGGCACTGCTAACCCTGAATGAACTGAATCGTAAAACCTCCTGCCCGTTATTATTTAAAGTTATATCCGATGATGAATTTGACTCGCGATTACGTGTTAGTTATGGCCAGCAGGATAATCAGGCCATTAAAAATATTGATCTGGGAGACGATGCCGATTTATTAAGTGTGGCACAGCAACTGGCTGAACCGGAAGATTTACTGGAAAGTGAAGATGATGCCCCGATTATTCGTCTGATCAATGCTATTTTAGCAGAAGCAATTAAAGAAAATGCCTCAGATATACATATCGAACCGTATGAACAGCGTCTGGTTGTGCGCCTGAGAATTGACGGTATTTTAAGAGAAGTAATTCAGCCTCCCAGGGAATTGTCCAATCTGCTGGTATCAAGGATCAAGGTCATGGCTCAGCTGGATATTGCTGAAAAACGGATCCCTCAGGATGGCAGAATATCATTAAAACTGGCAGGTAAGGCTATTGATGTTCGGGTGTCTACGCTGCCTACCGGGGTGGGTGAGCGAGTGGTGCTGCGCTTGCTGGATAATCAGGCAGGTAGACTGCATCTGGAAAATATGGGAATGGATCAGACTATTCAGGCCCATATCCGTGAACTGGTTGCCAGACCTCATGGTTTTTTCCTGGTGACGGGACCAACAGGCTCAGGTAAAACCACCAGTCTATATGCCATTTTAAATGAATTAAATAATGGCCGGCGTAATATTATTACCGTAGAAGACCCGATAGAATATTATCTGGAAGGTATTGGTCAGACACAGGTTAATAACCGGGTGGACATGACTTTTTCCCGAGGGCTTAGAGCTATTTTACGGCAGGATCCCGATGTGGTGATGGTGGGCGAAATTCGTGATGGAGAAACGGCAGATATTGCGGTACAGGCCAGTTTGACCGGACATATGGTTCTGTCCACTCTACATACTAATACTGCTATTGCTTCCATTACCCGTTTAAGAGATATGGGGGTTGAGTCCTTCCTGCTTTCTTCCAGTCTGGTGGCCGTGCTGGCACAACGACTGGTACGGGTATTGTGCCCGGCCTGTAAGAAAGCTTATAGACCTTCAGAGCTGGAAAAACAGAAACTGGCTATAACAGACAATAATGAACTTCAGTTTTTTCAGGCGCAGGGCTGCTCTCAATGTAATCAACAGGGGTATAAGGGGCGAACAGGAATTTATGAATTATTAAAAATTGATAATCAAATCAGTGCCATGATTCATGATGAGGTGTCGGAACATGAAATAGAAAGCTATGCCAGAAAAACTATGCCGTCCATTTTGCAAGACGGTGTTCGTCTGATACGTTCAGGGATCACCACCTCGGATGAGGTTTTTCGTGTGATTAAAAAGTCCGATTAAAAGGTTCAGGTGATAATGTGTCTGCATTTGAATACAGTGCTTTAAATCAGCAGGGAAAGACTGAAAAAGGAGTATTAGAGGCGGATTCCAGTCGCCAGGTCAGTCAGAAGCTTAAAGAGCAGTCTTTGATCCCTCTGGAAATTACTGAAATTCATCGTGATAGACATGCTGTGCAGAGGCATCGAAGTCGACTGTTTCAAGGTGGGCTGTCAAAGTCTCAGCTGGCTATTCTTACTCGCCAACTGGCAACCATGCTGCACTCTGGAAGTCCGATTGAAAGTACTTTATCGGCGGTATTAAAACAGACTCAGAAACGCAGTGTAAAAACTGTTTTGACTGCTATTCGTGCCAGAGTAAGAGAAGGTTATACTCTGGCATCAGCTATGGATGAATTTCCTGCGGTATTCCCTAAATTGTACCGGGCTACTGTGGCAGCCGGTGAACAAAGCAGTAAACTGGATTTCGTACTTGAGCGACTGGCCGATCATGTAGAACAAAGTCAGGCATTACGCAGTAAAATTATACTGGCACTGGTTTATCCTGTAGTGCTGACACTGGTGGCGTTACTGGTAACTATTGTTCTGCTGACTTATGTGGTTCCAAAAGTAGTGCAGGTTTTTGACAATATCGATCAGGCTCTGCCCGGGATCACTCTGTTTCTTATTGCGATCAGTCATTTTTTACAGAATTATGGGGTGTATCTGGGACTCTCTATTCTGCTGCTGGTTATGGTATTTAATCTTTTAAACCGGAATGAAAGATTTAAATACGGCTGGCATAGTCTGTTATTAAAAGTACCGGGTATTGCACATCTTATAAAAGGAATTAATACTGCTGTATTTGCCCGTACCTTTAGTATTCTTATGAGCAGTGGTGTAAATGCACTGGAAGCCATGAAAATTTCTTCCAGTGTAATAAATAACCTGGTTATGAAAAAGGCTGTTGAAGTTGCTGCTGAAAGAGTTAGAGAAGGTTCTGCTATCAGCTCAGCCTTAGAACAGAGCCAGTGTTTTCCGGCCATTACTCTGTATCTTATAGCCAGTGGCGAAAGCAGCGGGAATCTGGTTGAAATGCTGGAGCATGCAGCAGACAGTCAGGAAAAAGAATTTTCAACTATTACCAGTGTCGTTCTGGGATTGTTTGAACCCTTGCTGATTGTGACAATGGGTGGGGTGGTACTATTTATTGTTATTGCTATTTTATTACCTATTTTTAAACTTAACCAACTAGTTGGAGTATAGAGTATTGTTAAATCAGTGCACAAATAAAAAACCTGTTATTTCGAATAAGAAACAGAGCGGTTTTACTTTAATTGAAATTATGATTGTGGTGGTTATTCTGGGAATACTGGCTTCAATTGTAGTTCCTAATATTATGGGCAGCCCGGATGAGGCAAGAATTGTAAAGGTAAAACAGGATTTGCGAGTACTTGAAGGAGCCTTAAACTTATATAAGCTGGATAACTTCAATTATCCTTCAACCGATCAGGGACTGGAAGCTCTGGTAAAAAAACCACTGGGTCAGCCGGAAGCAAAAAACTGGAAAAAAGGGGGCTATATAAAAAAACTGCCTAAAGATCCATGGGGTAATGATTATCTATATATAAGTCCCGGCAGTCAGGGTGAATTTGATTTATTCAGTTATGGCTCAGATGGGCGTAAGGGTGGCAGTGATACTGCAGCGGATATAGCTAATTGGGAATTATAAAAACAATTTCTAATAAACCAGAAACTGCAGGATTTAGTCTGCTTGAACTGCTAATTGTGGTATTAATTATCGGCATAGTCAGCAGTATGGCTGTATTATATATTGACACTGCCCATGAACGTTTAAAATCAGAAGTGCAGGTGCTGGCTCAGCTAATTATGATGAGCCGGGATCAGGCCATTATTACGGGGAAACCCATGGCGATAACATTTGCAGAGACAGAGTATTATTTCAGTCAGTGGAATGGCAAACAATGGCAGCGACTGAATAAGAAACCTTTTCAGGGGAAAAAAATTGACTCTCACTTTAAACTGCGCCTGGTTAAGAAAGCTGATATAAATACACCAGCTGCCCTGCTGCAAAAGCCATTAACCGGTAAAAGTAATCAGGTATATTTTTTACCTGTGGGTGAAGCAGAAGCTTTTTATCTGGAAATAAAGGCTCAAAGTGGTGAAAAATATCGTATTAATGTCAGCTTTATGGGTGAAATCTCTGTCGCTAAGGTTAGTGGCTAATGAGATCTGAGAATGTTTTTTTTTCACATAGAGAGGGGTTTATAAAAAAACAGTCCGGTTTTACTCTGATAGAAATAGTCGTTGCTCTGCTAGTCATTAGTATTGCTCTGGGGGCTGTGATCAGTACTACAGCCAGCAGTGTGGATATGGCTGATCATATACGCAATAAAACTATCGCATTATGGGTTGCAAAAAATTATCTTAGTGAAATGGCGGCAGAAAAAAAATGGCCTGATACGGGAAAAACATCTGCAGGCATAGAGATGAATAAACATATCTGGATGCTTCAAAGTAATATCATTCAAACAGCTAATACCAATATGAAAAAAGTAGAAGTACGGGTTTTTTTTGAAGATAAAGATAAGCAACCTTTATTGTCGCTTACCGGTTTTATTAACAGACCGGTATTAAATCGTTCCATGAAACGGTGATAAAATCAGATGCATACTGGCTGGTCCTCAATATGAAAATTTTAATAAACAGACCGGTACGATACGAATCAAGAGCCAGCCGGGGATTTACTCTGCTTGAATTAATGGTAGCTATCAGTATTTTTGCTGTGGTGTCACTGCTGGCTACCGGGGGAATGAGCAGTGTTTTAAATATACAGAAACAATCTCAGGACAAGCTGGAAGAGCTGAACCACATGCAGATGTTTTTTGAAATGTTTGCAACAGAAATAAAACACTTTGTAATACGTCCGGTACGGGGGGAATATGGTCTGGAATTGAATGCTATGAGCAGTGAAACCAGTGATGGGCTGGAGGGTATTGAATTTACTCATCAGGGTCGAATGATTCCAGGTCAGACCTATACCTTACAAAGAGTGGCCTATTATGTAGAGGACCAAAAACTGTATAAAAAAATCTGGCCGGTGCTGGACCGTGCAGAGGATACCAGATCCAGGCATCAGCTAATACTTAGCCATGTTAAGTCTTTTAATATGGCCTATTTAATTGAAACTCAGAGTATGCAGTTTGAGTGGCGGGAATCCCTGGATAAGACCAATATACCATTGCTTAGAGGTATTAAGCTAACAATAAATAATAATGATAACGATATTTATCGTATCTTTCCTGTCCGCATCTGAATGGTTATGAAAAGAAATTATCATAATATCAATGCACAGCAGGGTATAGCGTTGTTAATGGCGATTGTCATTGTTGCCTTTGTTGTTATTATCAGTGTTACTATGATCACACAAAGGCAATTACAGATATACCGGACGGCAAATATTTATAATAAAGAACAGGCCTGGCAATATGCTCTGGCATCTGAGCGCTGGGCAATTAGTGTACTGTCACAGGATTATAAAAATGAAATTAAAACAACCCAGGTGTCTGATGGCTATCAGGATGTATGGAATCAGTCTTTAAAAAATCTTAATGAAATTAAAGTAGAGGGCAGTATACAAGATTTACAGGGAGGTTTTAATTTGAATAATATTTTTTACAAAAACAAAGTACAGACACAATGGTTAAAGGCTTACCGGGAGTTACTTGTTAATTTAAAATTACCTGCATCTCTGGCAGATAGTCTGGTTGACTGGATTGACAGTGATTCCAGTACTTTTGGCAATAATGGTGCAGAAGATGACTATTATCTCTCTTTAAAGCCGGCTTACCGTCCATCAAATACCTACCTGGTTCAGTTGTCGGAGCTGCTGCTAATTAAGGATTATAATCAGGATATTATTGATACACTGAAGCCCTATGTCTATGTGGTTTCGGATAGAACTTCGGTAAATATTAATACGGCAGGTAAAGAGGTGCTGAAAGCGGTTATGAACAGCATTAATGAAAAGCAGATAACAGCTCTTGTTGAACAACAGAAAAAAAAATCATTTCAGTCTATGGATGAACTTGTAAAATCAGATTTTATGAAAAACACGTCTATTGATAAGGATTTGCTGAGCGTATCATCTGGATATTTTATGGTCAATTCAAAGGCACAGTTTAACGGTTACCAAATAATGCTGGAAAGTATATTAAAACGCGATAATCGGGGAGAAATTACTATTATAAGCCGTAGGGATATTCCACTCTATGAGTAAGTTAATTTTGTGGTTTCATTATATTCCGGAACTTCTGCAGAAAGAAAATACCGATCAGATCCTGCAGGATATTACGCTATCCGCATTTCGTGTTAATGATAAACAGAAGCAGATCAGCAAACTATTTAATGGTAGTTTCAAACAGTTTCTGGATAATAATTTATATAAAGAAATTAAAGATACAATTGTCTATCTTCCCTCCAAAATGGTTTTATATAAGCAGCTTGCTATACCCAGTCGTTCCAGAAAAAGAATAAAACTGGCTCTGCCATTTTTACTGGAAGATTATCTTCTGGAGAATACCGACCAGTATTTCTTTGCCCTGGGTAGTATAAAAAACGATCAGTGTTCTGTAGCTATAATCAATCGTTCTATTATGGACTTTTTATGGGAACAGTTCAGTACTCGTAAAATACCGGTATCATATATCAGTTCTGAAATTTTTATGTTTGCTGATGACGTTGTTCCGGCTAAAGGCTCTTTTCCAGCTAAAGGCTCTTTAGCTGAAGGCTCAAACAACTGGGTGCTTAGAGTATATGATGACAGATATTTTATACACAATAATGAGCTGGCTTTTGCAATTGATAAAAATAATATAGATGTTTTTTTTAATAAAATATTCAAGGTTAAAGTTACCGAAAATACTGAACAGAAT
>JALSUJ010000586.1 GCA_027071355.1 Gammaproteobacteria bacterium
ACTGGGCTGTTCTACATGTACTGTCCCGCCCACAGTTCCTTTTACCAGCGCAAAATAATGGTCGCTCCGATCCTTTATAGAAGGATCCGTTTTGCTGGAAACAAGAATCTTATAATGCCGGCCTGCCACTAATCCCGAAGAAATATGCCAGGCATAAGTGCTGCCTGTACGGTTGGAGGCAATACGAACCGTATCGTACGGACTGGCTTCGTAATTGATAAGGTCAATGTTCACTTTACCCGTGAGATTGTCTGTCCAGGAAATCAGATGCCTTGTACCCATTGACCAGGCAATACCTGAGGCATCGGGTTGGATAACTTTTACGAAGTAGGTTTGTGCAGTTACTGTTGTTGTATAAAACAGGGTAACAAACAGGATTGTTAGAAAGTAAAGATTCCTTTTCATGACATACGATTTTAAGGTTCACAAAAATAATTACAAATATAGTACCAAAAAATATTAATTCTTTCTTCTCCGGTGTATATAAAGAATACGAATATTTTCTGCTTTGGTTACATTCGGATTATTCTTTCCCAAAATGAAACTCTGTTCCCAAAATGAGACTATTTTTATGCCTGTCAATCGGAAAATATCTTTGGTTCAATCTTTAGAAATGTTTTCACAAAAAACCACAAAACCCGGCGAAATACCAGGTTTTGTAATCAAAATCATGAAAAGATGTGTTTTCCCTAATGCTGTACGATAATTTTCCTGGAGATAACCCCTTTGCCGGAGACAAGGCGCAGGAAGTAAATGCCATTTGGCAAATCGAAGGTGTTGATCCTGAATTCTTTCATATTAGCAGCATCTACCGGTTTGGTCATCACCCGCATGTTATACCGGTTGTACAAGGTCAGGATGTAGCTTTCATTATCCTTTTTGTTAAATTTCAAGGTAACCTGCGTGGTGCTTGGGTTCGGATAGACATCAATGGTGGGAGCCAATACTATCTTAAAATATTTATCACTCTCATCTTTAACTGTTGACGGGTCTGTAACACTTGATATCCTAATCTTAAAATAATTCCCAGTAGGTATCGTGTTACCGTGTTTATCTTTATAAATATACCATGAATAAGTGCTTCCGCTAATATTTGTGGCGATATGATAAACGGTATGTGGAGTAACGCCGTAATTAACCAAATCTATGTTTACAGCACTGGGAATGTTGTCATTCCACGAAATCAGATGCCTTGTTTTTAAACCCCATTGAATATTGGAGTGGTTCGGCTGAAGAACGCGTATCCATGAATGTGATGCAGAAGCTGATATCTTAAAATATTTATCACTCTCATCTTTAACTGTTGACGGGTCTGTAACACTTGATATCCTAATCTTAAAATAATTCCCCTTAGGTATCGTGTTGCCATGTTTGTCTTTATAAATATACCAGGAATAGGTACTTCCGCTAATATTTGTAGCAATATGATAAACGGTATGTGGAGTAACACCGTAATTAACCAGGTCTATGTTTAC
>JALSUJ010000587.1 GCA_027071355.1 Gammaproteobacteria bacterium
CCACTGTTCAGTGGAGCAAATTATTTTTATCGGCCGTGTAGGTTATGGACAACCCGCCCGATCCCGCTCTATTCGTTTAAAGCTGGACGAATTAGTAAGCTGAATTAAGCAAAAAGGTATCTGACATCCTGCTCCTGGATATCTTTTTCTGAAAACAGACGATAGCTTTGTATA
Source organism: Gammaproteobacteria bacterium (assembly GCA_027071355.1). Classification (GTDB taxonomy): domain Bacteria; phylum Pseudomonadota; class Gammaproteobacteria; order GRL18; family GRL18; genus JANELJ01. The sequence goes on from JALSUJ010000587.1 coordinate 175, forward strand.
TGATCATTTAATACCATCCGGCTGGCGGACTTGCGTGCCAGGATATCTTTTAAGTCCATTTTAAACGGATAGCGCCTTCCACCACGTTCACAAACAGTGCCTATTTCGTGTAATAGAAAGCCTTCTCTTCGAACCAGTCTTGCCAGGGCTTTATTGGTTAAGAAATACCAGTTTTCTATATCCTGTTCAATACAGAAATCTGCGGCGGCACGAAATAAGCCCCAGATAATACTGAGATTGATACGCTGGCTGGAATAGCGTTCAGCCTGGGTATTTTCAGCCACAATATTATTGCTATCTTCCTGTGCATATAACAGCTTGTTTTTTAATGAAGAACGACGAATTTCCTTAACCAGACACAACCTGGATAACTCAATACTCTGCTGATTAATTACTATCGGGTTATTTTGACTATCTCGTAGTTCAGTATGTTCACAAAGCGGTAAAGTGCTATTATCCGGTGCCACCAGACGCATAGCTCCTACCCATTGTCCGGTGTACTTATGTCTGACCAGAAAATGGGTCGAGTGTTTGTCCCATTGATCCCATTCCTCATTTTTCAGGAAATAATCCTTATTCGGAAGAAAACCCATTTCTTCACAATAAACCTGATAGCGAATCATATAATGCAATTTTCTGGCTTCTGATGTATCAGCTAAAAAAACCTCAAAATATTTATCAAACATTGACGATCCTTAATTTTGAATTTTAGAAAGCATCCCTACTCCCAAAATCACAAGCTATAAAAATGAGATACCTTTAAATTCTTTTCCATAGATTTTGGTAAATATGACATAATTTTATTTAATAGCTAACTTATATCACAAAAAGCTAATAAGGTTTGTTGTTTTTATTGCTAATTAAGCAAAAAAAAGCTAATTTTAGATATATGTCACATATTTTTGTTTACTGAGTTAACACTCTAATTTTACAGGACAAGCTGGATGCCTGATTTTTCTCTTGCCGAACATTTTGACCAATATTTTAAAATAGTACATGCCAATACTGAAGAGTTAAAAGACCAGGTATATAAGATCCGCTATGATGTTTATTGTGATGAGCTGCATTACCTGAGTAATTGTGAAATTAATCACGAAACCGATCAATGTGATGCTCATTCCTATCATGTTCTACTGCAGCATCGCTCCAGTGGTATCTATGCCGGTTGTGTCCGACTGGTAGAAACCCCAAAAGACAATCCCGATGCGCTGTTTCCTTATGAAGACTGCTGTCTGGATTCCATCTATCCAGAGCTATATGAGCCCATAGCCAGTGTCGGCAGGCAGGCAGTCGGAGAAATTTCCCGACTGGCTGTTCATGCCATGTTTCGCAGGCGTTCCGGTGAATACCAGTCCGCTTATGGTGTTAATGCGGACAAAAATATTGACTTCAATCCTCATGAAATCCGCTTTTTTCCCTTTATTTCTATTGCCCTGTATCTGGCCTCGGCTATTATCGCTATTCATGAAGACATGCATTATGTCATTGTTATGATGGAACCCCGTCTTGCCCGGCTATTAAAACGTTTTGGGATTTACTTTACCCAAATCGGTGAACCGATGGAATACCACGGTACCCGTGCGATGTTTGCTATCGATAAAAAAGCCCTGTTTGATAACCTTAAACCCGAACTTATGGAGCTGTATCAAATGGTTGCCAAACAGCTTAAGCTTATTGAGCATGCTGAATAAACACCATCAGCAAAATTCGATACAATTTAGCCTGTTTAACTGGAGAACTTAAAAGTGTCAGAAAAATTTACATTTGATTACCAAACCGCTTTTTCCAGAAATATTGGCTGGGTCACCGAACAGGAACAACAGCTATTAAAAGGGAAACGGGTCGCCATTGCCGGTATGGGTGGAGTGGGCGGCGTTCATTTACTGACACTGAGTCGACTGGGGGTCGGTAATTTTAATATTTCTGATTACGATACCTTTGAACTGGGCAATTTTAATCGCCAGGCCGGAGCGTCTATTCCACACCTGGACAGGCCCAAAGCAGAAGTGCTGGCGGAACTGGCCAAAAACATTAACCCCGAACAGGATATTAATATCTTTCCAGAGGGTGTTAGTCCCGATAATATTGATGCGTTTTTACAGGATGTCGATGTTTATGTGGATGGACTGGATTTTTTTGCTCTGGAAATCCGACAACATTTATTTGCCGCCTGTAATAAAAAAAATATCCCGGTAATTATTGCAGCACCGCTGGGCATGGGTACCGCAGTGATTAATTTTCTCCCCGGTAAAATGAGTTTTGAAGACTATTTTCAGCTCGAAGGCCATGATAGCAACGAAAAACTGCTCCGTTTTCTGGTCGGTCTGTCACCGGCTTTATTACAGCGCCCGTATCTGGTAGCCCCTGAAGTCGTGGATTTTATTGCCCATAAAGTCCCGTCAACTCCCATGGGTTGTGAATTGTGTGCCGGTGTTGCCGCTACAGAAGCACTTAAGGTGCTATTACAACGGGGCAAAGTACTTTCAGCCCCCTGGGGGTATCATTTTGATGCCTATACTAATCGTTATAAAACTACCTGGCGTCCCTGGGGTAATAAAAACCCTATCCAGAAAATCGCCCTGGCCATAGCCCGTAAAGTAATTTTATAAATTACTCCTGTTTAAGCTAAAGTGTCACTATTTCATATCCAACAGTATAAAGTGTCAATTTTTTTTACATTTGCAGTAATTCTAATATAGGCTGATAACACCATTACATATTAGAAAACTGATGACTTCTATTAATAGATCAATAACTTAAAAAGCTTTTTATGCTCAAAAATCTAATATTGCGCATAAAAAATAAAAAAAACAGAGGGATTTGCCTGATGTTCGCTCCCCTCTCTCAGGTATCAAAATAGTCCTTTAAAAAACTGTCAGCATTCTTTACACTTTAAAAAAAAAACAGTCGAACCCGTATTAAAAACAAAGCTAAGCTACTGTTTATAAAAAAAATATAAAAACTGGCACAAAGACTGCTTATTAGGTAACAAAGCAATTGAAAAGTGATGGTATTAAGAAAATGCTCCCACTTGCAATTTTTGCATTTGACTCAACTTAAAGGAATACAGACATGAAAAACAAATTTGTAAAAAGTGCTCTGGTAGCAGGTGTTATACTTTCTGCCAGCTTTATAGGTAATGCACAGGCAGCCACCTTAGTTTCATCTGTTGTTGATGTGACTGATCTGCAATTTTCTCAGGGCGGTACTCAACTGGATTATAGTAATTTTTCCAGTATAGATTTTACTAATTCATCCGGAGTAGCGGCCTCTTTAAATGGTGCTGATGGCGCTGGCAATACAGACAGTCCTCTGGGCGCTGTAGAAACGGACTACTTTACTGAAGTCGGCACTAACCCTGGTTATGCTGATAATAACTTTACCAGTAATTTATTATCTTCTGCTTCTGGTTTACCTTTATTACCTGCGCCTGGTTATAACTACGCGATTGGTGATCAGTTAGAGACAGGTTCTCCTATTACTAACCTGCCTAATCCTAACTATGACGATACACAACCCGTCGGACCAGGTAATCAGCCTACTATAGGTACACCTGCACACGTAGCCAACGCTTCTTTTGCGGGTCTGGCTAATACCGGTATTGGTTCTGCGGATACTAATAATGAACTGGGCGCTTCTTTTGTATTCAGTGGCATTAGCGGTCCAATGGATATTACTTTTGACATAGCCTATTATCTGGAAGTTTTTGTTGAAGCTGGGGATTTAGCACCTTCTAAAGCGGCTGGTACCTATGAATTCAGTATGAATATTATTAATCTAACTGACAGTAGTGTTCCACCATTATTTAATGCTTCAATTGGCGATACGCTCTCATTAACTGCCCCTGGTGGCAGCATTGGTGCTTTAACTGGTTGGGATTATTATCAAAAACTAGATGGTAGCGTAGGTATCGCTGGTCGTCTGTCTCCCGGAGTATTTGATTTCGAAAGCTTTGCCTTTACAACAGGTGCTTTTAATGAAACAGATACTTATCAGTTAGCTTTCCGTATTAACACTAATGCTGATGTACAAAATGTACCAGAGCCTGGTGTTTTAGCTCTGTTAGGCTTAGGTCTGGTTGGTATTGGCTTTACCCGCAGACGTGCTAAGTAATCTAATTAATTAGATTTACTTTTAAAAAAAGAGTGGCTTTGCCACTCTTTTTTTTTGCCTGTAGTTTAAGCATTTTCAGTTATTTCCCTTCTATTACCCTGTCTGCCACTGCTTCTTTAGATACGTGATATAACTCCACACCATGAGTCTTCTCCAGTAGTAATTTCAATACCATCCTGTTGTTATTCTATGCTCCTAAATTAATCCAGATATAGAGGAAATTTAAACCTAAATAAATCAGTTGAACCTTGTATATTAGTAACTATAAAGGGTTTTAAGTTTAGGTGTTAGAGTTAGCAATTGTTAAGAAACTGTTCGCGGGGAGTTATTTTTTGACTCCACCCGTAGGATGAAACCTTGCATTAGGTCGCGGTATTAATACCCAATGCCAGGTGGGGGGTGGTATAAAACCTATAACAAGCCTCACCCTGACCCTCTCCCATAGGAAGAAGAAATAAATGAGTGAGTAACTAAGTACTGGCCTTATTTTTCAGTTTTTATTTTGTTCAATAATACCTGGGCATTTTTCTGCTCTGAAAATGATTTTTTAGCTGCAGTTATTTTTGTAAGTATCTTTATAGCTGCTGCTTTTTGCTGATTAAGATACAGGGCCTCGGCATAATGAGATTGTATATTGTAGTTCTCAGGTGCTGCCTCTGCGGCTTTTTTCAGTAAATCAAGTGCTTTTACCCGCTCACCCTTTTTAAGCAGAGCATAGGCATAGGTATCGGTAATAACCGGTGAATACTTAAATTGCAGATAAACCTTTTCAGCCAATGCAAAACCCTGGGGATTATTTTGTTGTAGATATACCCAGGCCAGATTATTAGAAGCCGGTATATTATTTTTATCAACGGCTAAAACTGCCTGGTAGTGTTTGATTGCCTGGGGATAATCCTGCTTTTGTTGATAGATATTACCCAGTTGAAAGTTTATTGCCTTATTATCTGGTTGCTTATGGTATTCTGTTTTTAAAAATTCATACACCTGTTGATTTTTTCCCAGCCCGCGCATAATAGCAGTTAATTTTACTAATAGCTCCTGACTAG
>JALSUJ010000588.1 GCA_027071355.1 Gammaproteobacteria bacterium
CCTTTATAGTAAAAAAGTCAATGTGCTGGGTGTTATTTATCCATTTCAACCATGTCGGATGACACTGCGCTCTTCCGGACTACGCTTGCAGTCTTAAAATAAAGCCTTGAACTCATCAGTACTGCTGATACTGATAAACCAATAATCAATCCAATCCAAAAACCTTTGGCGCCCATAGGTTCGGTAATCAATGATGTTAGGGCGAGAATATAACCTAATGGGAAGCCGATGACCCAGTAAGAAATAAAAGAGAGTATCATGGGGATAGTGGTATCTTTTAAGCCACGTAAAGCACCTGCAGAGCATAATTGAATGCCATCGGAAAACTGATAAATGGCAGTAAACATCATTAGGCTACTGGCTAAGGGAATAACAGATTGATCTTGAGTGTATAAATGGACAATTTGAGGAGCAAAGTTAATGATAATAATTGCGGCGATAGAGGAAATGGATAAACTGATAATATAACCGGACTTGAGTGATTGTTTGATTTGAGTAAACTGTTTGGCCCCGACTTGGTGACCAATATGAATACTCAAACTGATGGATAAACTCAGAGGTAATAAGAATATCATGGAGGAAAAATTTAGGGCAATTTGATGTGCAGCAATGGTTGCAACATCCAGTGAGGCTAAGAATAATGCAATAACAGAAAAAACACTGCCTTCAATAAAAAACATAGTGCCAATAGGTAGGCCTAACTTTATCAGTGTTTTAAGCTCTTGATAGTGAGGCTTAACATCGCTATTGAATAATTGTATGGCATTTGTTTTACGACTGATTAAAGTATAAATCAATAAAATGATGAACATAGACCATAAAGTAATAGTGGTAGCCCAACCAGCACCAATACCACCTAATGCAGGTGCACCAAAATGACCAAATATAAGAATGTAATTACAAATAATATTTATGGCTAAACCACAAAAACTGATGAGCATCACCGGGTAAGTATTGGCCATACCTTCGTGTAAATAACGCAGTACAGCAAATCCAGCGATGGCAGGCATACACCAAGCAATGGCGGATAAATAACCACTGGCTATGGGTAAAACAAGAGAATTAACATGAATATAAAGAAAAAGCTCATAAGTAGAAAAAAGTAATAATGAAGCAATCAAGCCTAAAAAAAGAGCTATCCAGAAAGATTGACGAATACTATGACCAATCTTAAGCCATTGCTGAGCACCGACATAATGTGCAACGGTTGGTGTGATGGCTGTTAATATGCCTGTCATAAACAACATTAAAGGGATCCATAAGCTAGAACCCACTGCCACTGCGGCTAAATCTTGGGCGCTGGCATTGCCTGACATAATGGTATCAACCACTCCCATAGCCATTTGGCTGAGTTGTGTTCCTGCAATAGGTAACATCAGTAAGATGATTTTCTTTAAATGTTTTAGCATGGGTAATATCATGGGTAATATATAGTAGACATTGTTGTTATTGTGCTGGCTCAAAT
>JALSUJ010000589.1 GCA_027071355.1 Gammaproteobacteria bacterium
CTTTCAGACTGTCCTAAACTGGTGTCCAAATGAAAAAGAAAATAATTTTAGTCGTATTATTAATTGTAATTGCCCTGACCGGTACATACTTTTATAAATCCATGCAAACAGAACAGCAGTCTGATCAGATAAGGCTATACGGCAATATTGATATCAGAGAAGTTAAATTAACTTTTAATGGTAATGAACATATTAACAGCATACTGGTTCAGGAAGGTGATTCGGTAACAAAAGGACAGGAACTGGCTTTTTTACACACTGAGATTTTACAGGCAAAATCAGCTCAGGCCAAAGCCATGGTTGAGGCGCAAAAGCAGGTATTAGCTGCCATGGTTGCCGGTACTCGCCCAGAAGATATTGATAAAGCTAAAGCAGATTTAGAAGCTGTTAAGGCCAAATTAACCAGTGCCCGAAGTACTGCACAACGTATGACTAAACTGGCTGCAAAAAAAATGGCCTCAGAAGATGAAGCGGAACATGCCCGTTCTGTTGCTAATGCTTATGATGCAGATGTTAAAGCGCTTGAGGCTGCCTTAAAGCTGGCCATTGCCGGACCTCGTAAAGAAGATATCGCAGAAGCCAGAGCTATATTACTGTCCAGACAGGCTCAGTTTACCCTGGCTCTACAAAATTTAAAAAATGCAACGCTATACGCACCTAACGATGGTATTATCCGCAATAGAATTCTTGAAGAAGGTGATATGGCATCTCCACAAACACCGGTTTTAACTCTGGCTTTAACTCACCCAGTCTGGGTACGTGCCTATTTATCTGAAACCCAGTTAGGTCAGGTTAAACTGGGTATGATCGCAAGTATCCATACTGATAGTTTTCCACAAAAAGCCTATTCAGGCTGGGTAGGATATATCTCTCCTACCGCGGAATTTACGCCCAAGAATATTGAGACACCAGAATTGAGGACACATCTTGTGTATCAGGTCAGAATATACAGTTGTAATCAAAATAATGAACTACGTCTGGGAATGCCCGCCACTGTCAATATTGATCTAAAACAGTCTGAAGTAAAAAATAATAAATCTATCGAACAACGTTGCAAATAATGAATACCCCTTCAGAAGCCATTATTCAACTGGATAATATCAGTCTGAGCTTTGCTTTACCCGCAACTTCTGTTCAGGCACTGGACAATATATCAGTTAAAGTTAAAGCCGGTCAGATTACTGGTTTAATTGGTCCTGACGGTGCGGGCAAAACCACTTTAATGAGGCTGTTATCCGGTCTGCTTAAACCCGACAGTGGTCAGGCAAAGGTGTTGGGACTGGATGTGGTTAAAAATCCACAGCAAATTCAGTCTATGATTGGCTATATGCCGCAACGCTTCGGTTTATATGAAGATTTAACGGTACAGGAAAATATGGATCTGTATGCGGATCTGCATAATATACCTGTCGATCAACGTGCTAGCCGCTATGAAAAATTATTATCCATGAGCCAGATGGCCCCTTTTACCGCCCGTCTGGCGGGGAAATTATCTGGTGGTATGAAACAGAAACTGGGGCTGGCCTGTGCCCTGGTATCACCTCCCCGTCTGCTTATTCTTGATGAACCTACCGTCGGTGTTGATCCAGTGTCCAGACGGGAATTATGGCAAATCATTAATCAGATGCTGCAGGAGGAACATATCAGTGTATTAATGAGTACTGCTTATCTTGATGAGGCCGAACGTTGTAATGATGTTATTCTGATGCATAAAGGTCAAATATTGCAACAGGCCAGCCCTGAGGTTTTTAGTCAGACGATGCAAAATCGTACTTTCCTGGCTCATTCAACGGCATTGTCAAAGCGACATTTGCAGGCACGCTTATCTAAAGAGGCCGGTGTTCTGGATGCCTTGATTGATAATGATGATATTCATCTAGTGATGCAAGAGGCTATTATCAATGATGTTCCAGCATTTAATGATATTGAGGATCTGCATATACGACCTACCCGTCCACACTTTGAAGATGCTTTTATTGCCTTACTAAAAACAAATCCTGATCCCGGCAATGCTATTACTGAGACTGAGACTGAGGCACAGAAAAGTTCTCAAAGCAGCAATGATCTCAATCAAAAACAGTCCCGTTTAAAAAATAACGTCTCTGATTCTATTATCAAAGTAGATAAGGTTGTTCGTCGCTTTGGTGATTTTTATGCGGTTAAAGGTATTAGTTTCGAAGTTAAACGGGGTGAAATATTTGGCCTGCTGGGTGCCAATGGCGCAGGTAAATCCACCTTATTCAGAATGTTATGTGGTTTACTCCCGGCAAGTGATGGTAAAGTAGAGGTAGCCGGGCATAATTTACGTACGGCTTCCGCTAGTGCCCGAGCCCATATTGGTTATATGGCACAACGTTTCTCCTTATACACCAACTTAACCATTAAACAGAATCTGATGTTTTTTTCCAAGGCCTATGGACTTAGAGGCAAACAACAGAAAGAACGTATCCAATGGGCCTTAGATGAATTTGAACTGGCTGACTATTACAATACCAATAGTAATGATCTTCCTTTAGGCTATAAACAACGCCTGGCTTTTGCAGCTGCACTGATGCATCAACCTGATATATTATTTCTGGATGAACCAACCTCTGGAGTGGATCCCCTGGCACGACGTGAATTCTGGCATAGAACCAATGAGCTGGCCGAATCCGGTGTTACCATACTGGTTACCACACACTTTATGGATGAGGCCAATTATTGTGATCGCCTGATCATTATGGCTGCTGGAACTGAACTGGCAACCGGCAGTCCGGAAGACTTAAGACATCACTTTAAATCAGCACAGAATCCAGAACCCAGTATGGAAGATACTTTTATTGCACTGGTAGAAACAAAAGCTGAGAACAGGAAAAATATCAATGACTGACCATTTTTCAACACCTGCACACAATAACTTCAGCCCGCAACGCCTGAAAGGCATTGTACGTAAAGAGTCACTGCAAATTCTACGTGATCCGTCCAGTATTGCCATTGCTTTTGTATTACCCGTGGTGCTATTGCTGTTATTTGGTTATGGTGTATCACTGGATGCCAAACATGTTCCCATTGGTTTTGTGGTTGAAACCCCCGATACTAACACTCAGTCTTTTATCAGTATGTTTAAGCATTCTGATTATTTTGAACCGCAACAGTTTTTAACCACTCATAAAGCCAAACAAGCCCTTAAAGAGCGTAAAATATTTGGTATTGTGCGTTTAAGAAATGACTTTAGTGATCAAATGCTGTCCTCCGGTGATTCCCCCATAGAACTATTAGTCAATGGTGTGGATGCCAATCAGGCCAGAATTACGGAAGGTTATATTTTAAGTATCTGGCAACTCTGGCTGAGTCGAACAGCGCAAGTTCAGGGTAAACCTTTACAAGTACCCATAACAATAGACCAGAGAGTCTGGTTTAACTCGGCATTAAAAAGTCGTAATTATCTGGTGCCTGGACTCATTGCCGTTATCATGACCTTAATTGGTGCTATGCTGACAGCTATGGTAGTCGCCAGGGAATGGGAAAGAGGTACGATGGAGGCTATCCTGGTTACTCCAGTACGTTTAAGTGAATTTTTACTGGGAAAACTGATCCCGTATTTTATTCTCGGTATGGGCGGGATGCTGCTTTCAGTTGCCATGGCCTACTGGCAGTTTGATGTCCCCTTTCGCGGTAGTTTTGTAGTACTGTTTTTTTCCTCTACCCTGTTTATGCTCACCTGTCTGGGCCTGGGGCTGTTTATTTCTACTATTACTCGTAGTCAGTTTGTGGCCGGTGAAGTTTCTATTCTAGTCAGTTTCTTACCCGCCTTTATATTGTCCGGTTTTATTTTTGATATCAATTCTATGCCGCCAGTCATACAATGGCTGACTTACCTGGTACCTGCCAAATATTTTGTGGCTATTATCCAAAGTACATTTCTAGCGGGCAATGTCTGGCCCATTATTTTAACCAATTGTGCTTATTTGATATTAATGTCACTGGTGTTTTTTGCCCTGATCATGAAAAAATCTCACAAGAGCCTGGAGTAATTCATTATGTTTTACCAGATTTTAGCACTTGCACTCAAAGAATTTCAGGCAATTTTACGTGATCGTCAAAGCCGCCTGGTATTGATAGGGCCGCCCATTGCCCAGTTACTGGTTTTTGGTTATGCAGCCACCTTTGATCTGAATAATATTCCGGTAGCTATTTACAATCAGGATGGTTCCCATTTATCCAGAGAACTAGTCAGTCATATTGCCGGCAGCCCGTATTTTGAAGTAGTCAAAAACATTCAGCATGATGATGAAATTTCCCCTTTAATCATGACCAAAAAAGCGCTGATGGTCATTTATATCAAGTCAGATTTTTCTAATGAACAGGCCATTAATCATAGCTCTCATCTACAGGTTATTGTTGATGGTCGTAATTCCAATACGGCCCTCCTGGCGTTAAACTATATTCGTACCATAATAATTAATTTTAATCAGCAGTTTTTAAAAACCCAGGGTCGGCATCCTCCACCTGCGGTATTGAAAGTTCGTTCCTGGTTTAACCCTAATTTATTGTCACGCTGGTTTATTGTACCCGGTATTGTTGCCTTGCTAACCCTGGTTGTACCCCTTATTATTACCGCCTTGTCCGTTGCCAGAGAAAGAGAAGCCGGCACTTTTGATCAGATACTGGTAACACCATTGTCTCCTTTTCAGATTTTACTGGGAAAATCAATACCCGGCGTAGTTATAGGTCTGGTTCAGGGAACTATTATTATTTTATTAACCGTTTTATGGTTTAAAATTCCTTTACTGGGGAGCATTGGAACCCTGTATTTTGGATTAACATTATTTTTATTATCCACAGTTGGCATTGGCCTTATGATCTCCTCCCTGTCTATTACACAACAACAGGGCTTAATGGGCGCATTTTTATTTCTGGTACCGGCGGTAATACTATCCGGTTTTGCCACGCCCATAGCCAATATGCCGGAACTGGTTCAGGATTTAACCTATATAAATCCAATGCGGTATTTTTTAATTATAGTCAGGGGAGTCTATCTGGAAGGCAATAGTTATGCTGATTTAATCAGTCAGTTCTGGCCTATGACCTTAATTGGTCTGATATCATTAACTCTGGCAGGCTGGATGTTTAAACATCGTATGTATTAAACAGGCTTTATAATATTATCCCTGAACCGGGAGGATAAGTAATTTTGACTGAATTAACACCAGACTTTTTGAAATTTTTACTGACTATTATTTTCAGCTTTTTAATTGGTCTGGAAGTTAAAACTTATAATCGTCAATATGCAAATGAAGAAAAAAGTTTCTTCGGAACCACTCGAACC
>JALSUJ010000590.1 GCA_027071355.1 Gammaproteobacteria bacterium
GGAATATCATAGCTCCCAGACTATTAAGTCACTAACTACCAAGCTATGAATATACAATAATAAACGACCTATTGAGCAAGGCTGATGGCACTCATGACAAAGAAAAAATCACCGTCTATACAGACTGTTGATAGTATTATCCACGCACGTTGGATCATTCCCGTTGAACCCGTACAAACAACATATGAGAACTATTCTCTGGTTATTGATAAAGGGCATATTTTAGAGTTATTACCTCAGAATAAATGTAAAAAAAAATACACCAGCCTGATCGAACATCATTTAGATACTCATGTTTTAACACCTGGATTTGTCAATACACACACCCATGCAGCAATGAATCTTATGCGTGGTTTGGCCGATGATCTGCCTCTCATGCAATGGTTAAATGAACATATATGGCCAACAGAAACTCAGTGTATTAACTACGATTTTGTTTATCAGGGTACAGAGCTTGCCATTGCAGAAATGTTACGAAGTGGTACAACAAGCTTTAATGATATGTATTTTTTCCCCGATGCGGCAGCTAAAATAGCCGAAAAAGCAGGTATTCGTGCCACAATAGGATTAATCATGATTGATTTTCCTTCAGCATGGGCGAAAGACAGTGATGACTATCTACACAAGGGACTACAATTACACGAACAATATCACCACCACCCTCTTATCAGTTGCGCATTCGCACCCCATGCACCTTATACCGTTTCTGATGGTCCTCTTAAACAAATTAAAATTTATGCCGAAGAACTGGACATTCCAATACATATTCATTTGCACGAAACTTCTGACGAAGTGAGCCAAGCAGTAAGTCAAAATCAACAAAGTCCTATTGATCGACTATATGACTTAGGCTTGTTATCACCCTTATTAATTGCCGTTCATATGACTCAATTAAATGATGATGAAATAAAACTCTTGGCCGAACACAATGTCAATATTGTCCACTGCCCTGAATCCAATATGAAACTAGCCTCTGGTTTTTGTCCAGTAGGAAAATTATTGGCAGCTGATATCAATGTTGCCCTAGGCACTGATGGTGCGGCCAGCAATAATGATTTGGATATGCTCAGTGAAATGCATAGCGCTGCATTATTAGCCAAAGCTGTCGCCGCTGATGCATCTGTTTTACCTGCTCACCAGGCTTTACAAATGGCGACTCTCAATGGAGCCAAGGCATTAGGTTTGGATTCTATTACTGGTTCATTAGTGGCTGGAAAAGCAGCGGATATCATTGCCATTGATTTACATAATAGCGAATGTTTACCCATATTTAATCCACTTTCTCAGATTGTTTATTCCAGTAGCAGAGAACAGATCACTGATGTTTGGGTACAAGGCAAGCATCTATTGAACAAACGTCAGTTGACCACTTTAGATATTGAAAGTATAAAAAAGAATGCTATTTTATGGAGTGAAAAAATACAGGGAATATTTAATAAAAAATAAGCTCTTGATATGAAAT
>JALSUJ010000591.1 GCA_027071355.1 Gammaproteobacteria bacterium
AACTTAGCCAGATAGTCATAAATAGAGCCACACCCTGTATGTCATAATCCGTAATAGAAAAAATACTCATTACCAGAGTAATAATGCTGATTAATATGGCCGGTAATAGATAAAGTTTATTGGTTTTGAAGTATTTTTTTTCATAATCTCGTCTAAGAACCCTCTGATGAGATTTTAAGGCTTTTCCAATAAGTTTATATTCACTGCGTTTAACAATAATGGCGTTGCGGTAAGAAAAGAGCTTACTGTAAATTGCGGCCTCACCTAAAGACAATTTATTTGTTAAAGAAACGGGTGTGGTTTTTTTTAGAATAAAACGACCTTTTTTTTCTTCATTAATTTCAAGATAATTTTTAACAGCCATATTGACCAGAGCCACAGCAAAGGTTTTAGAATCATAAGCCATTCTGGATATAAATCGTATAGAGGCAGGGGAATGACCTTCTGGTGGAAAATAACGGGGATATATAACCCCTTTCTGAGGATCTTTACCGACTAAAAACCAGACAATTATTAAATAAATCCATAATATTGCACAACCTGTCAGTCCTGTGACAAGTTCTGGATTATCCTTGATAAAACGGGCTCTTTTCTGGGCGTTAGTTGGTTCTGTCACATAACCTTTGGGCCAGTCAACCACAATAGTCAGACCCTGCCCAGGGGCTAATTCAGTTGTGGATTTAAATAACACAGTGGTATCATTGGTAGTGGCAACAGTAAAATCTTTATTATTAGCTCCAGAGTCTCCGGTAAAGGCATTAGTTTTGATCTGGCTGGTATTAATACCAGCGGGTAATTGTATCTCGGCACTGGCATTAAGAATGGGAAATGCCCAGTCGTTGCCAGTGACATTCCAGTAAAGCTCATCGTATTTGTTAAAAAATCCCAGTTGTCGATTGGTGTAATATTGTATGCTGTAAGTATGCTGACCCTGTGCAATAAGCTGGTTTTTATTGCCGATATAAATACGGCTGCCATTGCTTATTTTTTTACTATGCCAGGCCTCTGGTTGTCCATCACGCAGAATATGCAGTACCGAAAAATCAACCACATAGTTATTACCATAACGGTCTTTGTATCGGGTAGGGAAGTCACGATAAATTCCCCGTTTGATCTGCTTGCCTTCTGCCTGCACGGTAATGTTTTCTGTTACTGTTAAACTGCCGTCTGTGTTAATCTGAATATGACTGTTATATTCTGATATAACTTCCTCAGACCAGGCGGGTACGGTGCTGAGACCAAGCAGATAAAGCAAGGTTAAAACAAGATGCTTGAAATATGTCATTGGGATAAGTCCAGTTGAAAATATTGACGAGGCTGGAAATTAAAAATATGAGCTATAAAAATATCTGGAAAGCTTTCAATGCGGGTATTTAACAGTCGTACTGCGCCATTATAAAAACGTCGGGCATGCTGGATTGTATTTTCTATAGCTGATAATTCCTTTTGTAATGCAATAAAATGCTGACTGGCTTTTAAATCCGGGTAATCTTCAGCGATAATGATTAAGCGTCCCAGTTGTTTAGTAATATGGAATTCAATCTCACTGCTTTTATCAAGATCAGGGCGATGCAGTTGCTCCAGTTTTTTTCCTTCACTTCTTAATGTTGTGATTCGTTTGAGCAAATTTTGTTCATAACGGGCATATTGCTTAACCATATCCACTAGTTTCGGGATCAGGTCATGACGCCGTTTAAGCTGCACGCTGATATCACTCCAGGCAGCATCCACCTGATTTTTTAAGTTAACCAGGTGATTATAAATACGTATCAGCCAGATAATAACAACAAAGATAAAGACAGAAATATAAAATGACATAAGATGGGCTTGTAAAATCCTTTTAATGGTCGCACATCAATTATAATAGAAATTAATAAATACACATATAATATGGTTCGTTTTTCTACTATTTAATACTCGGATGACTCGTAAATACTGTAATTTCCTGTTGGGTCAGGCATTAAATATTATATAAATCACTTTTTGGAGCTTATATGTCCCAATATCCACTTATTATTGATGTCCAGACTTTAAACGATCATCTTATAGATGATAATTTGTTAATAATTGATCTATGTAAACGGGAATTATATAAGGCAAACCATATACCTGGTGCTGTTCATTTTGATTATGGTCATATTATTAAAGTAGAAAAACCTGTTATGGGACTGGTTCCCGATGACGCACATTTGCAAACTGTCTTCTCTGCTCTGGGTATTTCCAGTACAACTCATGTTGTGGCTTATGATGATGAGGGCGGCGGTAAAGCCTGTCGTTTACTCTGGACTCTTGAGCTGGCAGGCCATCACAAGGTTTCCCTGCTTAATGGCGGCATTTTTGCCTGGGCCAATAATGGCCTGCCATTAGAGCAGCACCAGAACCATCCAATCCCGGCATCTTTTGAACTGTATAAGGACACATCGGTTATTGCGACACTGGATTATTTACAAAGCAGGCTTAATGAGCCGGAGATACAAATTCTGGATGCCCGTTCAGTAGCGGAATACCGGGGTTCAAAAAACTTTGCTCAAAAGGGAGGACATATTCCCGGAGCCATTCATTATGAATGGACTGATGCTATGGATAGAAATAATAACCTGTGTCTGCTGCCCATGGAACAATTACAGGCAACCCTGGCAGAAAAAGGTTTTGACCGGGATAAAACCATTGTTACCTACTGCCATAGCCATCATCGTTCCTCCTTTTCCTATTATCTGCTCAAAGCTGCCGGTTTCAGGCAGGTGAAAGGCTACGCAGGTTCCTGGTCCGAATGGGGTAATCATCCGCAGACCCCCGTTGAAATGGCGGCTGATTAATCGCTACCAGAACTTAAAACTGGAAAATTTGACAGCATTGTCTAGACTAGAAAATGTTTTCACAATATTGAAAGTAATAATAATGAATACATCTATATTGAATAGTGATGAGCGCAGGATCTGCGAACGCATTGTGCTCAATCGTAATGTGCTTGTTGCTTTAAAAAATGGACAACAGATCAATGGTATAACTATTGATATCAGCCTTGGAGGAGTTTGCATTGCTGTTCAGGAAAAACTTGAACATAATTTACTGAATCAGAATGCACAGCTCTTTATAAAGGATAAAGAGGGGAACTTGTCACCTGAATTTCCCTGTACTATTGTTCGTCAGGGGGAAGATAGTCTGTGTCTTAAGCTGGATAGAGCAAAATCCACCAAGTTCGGTATTATGCTGACTAAGGGACTGTTTAAAAAGAAAATTGTTTCACAATGAGTCGTAAGTTGTAAGTTGTAAGTCGTAAGTCTGGAGTGTTGTGTGTGTATTAAGGCCGGTAATAATGAATTAGGTTCTGTAAAGGCGCTTATGTCTATGAGTCTCAATGCCCTGATTGCTGAGGTGTTTGAACAGGATCTGGAAAAACTGGAAAAGAGTCTCTCTTTGACACACGATCTCGGTATGAATGAACTTAAGCAAGCAGAGCTTAGTAATCTAATTGCTGAGTATTTTGATGATCTAAATGTGGACTTCACCCGAATTGATACGCTTGAAGAGCTTTTTCAGACGGTGATTGAAGTGGAATTTGAACAACTTCCTGAGAATGCATTTTAGATGTAAACCAGATTATATTTATTATCCTCTTCTGCCTGCACCATAAAAACTGATCATATATCCTATCTTTTTCTATCTATGCACTATTGTTGTGCATCTTTTTTGTGCATAATACTCCATCTAATAACATACTATTTGTGTATGTTTTTAACTTATTGAAATAAAAAGTTAAAATCCTGTCTGGCATAATAAATGCTATTTATATTAGCAATTTATTAATTAATATATCCTGAGTTAAGAAAACGGAGCATAATATGAAAGAAAAACTGGTCATGATCGGAAACGGTATGGCAGGTATGCGTACCATTGAAGAGTTATTGAAAATAGCTCCTGATATGTATGACATTACTGTCTTTGGTGATGAGCCTTATGGCAACTATAACCGTATTTTACTCTCCCCGGTACTGGCGGGTGATAAGACTATTGATGACATTATGCTCAATACCATTGAATGGTATGAAGAAAATAATATTAAACTGCATGCTGGCAAAAAAGTTACCGAAATTAATCGTATTGCCCGCAAAGTAACAGCAGAGGATGGAACGGTTGAAGAATATGACCGCCTGTTAATTGCCACCGGTTCTAGACCTTTCATTATTCCAGTCCCGGGTCATGATAAAGAAGGGGTGATTTCCTTCCGTGACATTAAAGATGTCGATACCATGCTAGAAGCGACTAAAAACTTCAAGCATGCCACCGTTATTGGTGGTGGTCTGCTGGGACTGGAAGCGGCTAATGGAATGATGCAGCATGGTATGAATGTGACCGTGGTTCATCTGGGTGACACCCTGATGGAACGTCAGATGGATAAAGTCTCAGGAAAAATGCTCAAAAAATCTCTGCAAGACAAGGGCATGGATTTTCGAATGGAAGCTCAGACGGCTGAAATTACCGGTAATGGCCGGGTCAGCGGCATTAAATTTGCTGACGGCACTTCCCTGGAAACTGATTTAGTGGTTATGGCGGTGGGTATTCGCCCTAATATCGAACTGGCACAGCAGGCCGGCCTGCATTGTGAGCGGGGTATTGTGGTAAATGATACCATGCAGACTTATGATCCAGTGATTTACTCTGTGGGTGAATGTGTTCAGCATCGTGGTGAAACCTATGGTCTGGTCGCACCATTGTTTGAAATGGCAAAGGTCTGTGCTAATCATCTGGCTAAAATGGGTATTGGTCTGTATGAAGGTTCCGTTACTTCAACCAAACTGAAAGTAACCGGTATTGATTTATTCTCTGCCGGTGACTTTACCGGTAATGAAGACACTGAAGAAATGGTTATGCAGGATGCCAGCAGTGGTTTATACAAAAAGCTGGTACTACAGAATAATAAGTTAATTGGTGCGGTTCTGTATGGTGATACCAAAGAGGGGGCCTGGTATTTTCAATTAATGCGTACCAGTCAGGATATTTCTGATTTACGTGATAAATTACTCTTTGGTGAATCTCATCTGGGTGATTCAGGACATGGTGGTGATCATATTGGTCAGATGTCTGATGATACCGAAATCTGTGGTTGTAATGGTGTCTGTAAAGGCGATATTGTTAAAGCCATTACGACCGAAGGTCTATTTACTCTGGATGAAGTGCGTGCTCATACCAAAGCCTCTGCTTCCTGTGGTTCCTGTACCGGTCTAGTTGAACAGATCCTTGAATTTACTCTGGGCAGTGATTATGAAGCACCTGAAGCGAAACCCCTGTGTAAATGTACCGACCACTCTCATGAAGAAGTTCGTGAAGCCATCCGTGAGCGTAAACTCACTTCTATTAATGATGTACGTCGTTCTTTGAACTGGAAAACAGAAGACGGTTGTCCAGCCTGTCGTATGGCATTGAACTATTATGTTCAAAGTGCCTGGCATAACGAAGCTCAGGATGATCCTCAATCACGCTTTATTAACGAGCGTGCTCATGCCAATATTCAGAAAGACGGCCGTTATTCGGTGATCCCAAGAATGTGGGGCGGCATGACCACTCCGAATGAACTGCGTGTTATTGCAAACGTTGCAGAAAAATATGAAATTAAAGACGTGCACTTAACCGGTGGTCAGCGTATTGGCCTGTATGGAGTAGAAAAAGAGGTACTGCCAAAAATCTGGGCGGATTTAAATGAGGCCGGAATGGTTTCAGGCCATGCTTATGGTAAGGCCATGCGTACAGTCAAAACCTGTGTCGGTAAACAATGGTGTCGTTTTGGTACTCAGAATTCCACGGCATTAGGGATTAAACTGGAAGAACTCACCTGGGCATCCTGGATGCCGCACAAGTTCAAACTGGCGGTTTCCGGCTGTCCTCGTAACTGTGCTGAAGCCACGATTAAAGACTTTGGCGTGGTGTGTGTGGATTCCGGTTATGAACTGCATATTGGTGGTAATGGTGGTATTAAGGTAAGAGCAACGGATTTACTCTGTAATGTTACAACCGAAGAGGATGTTCTTGAATACTGTGGTGCATTCATCCAGTTCTATCGTGAAGATGCTCATTATCTTGAAAGAACTGCCCCCTGGGTTGAGCGTATTGGTTTTAGCCGTATTGAAGATACCGTTGTGAAAAATGAAGAGAAGCGTAAACATTATTATAAACGTTTCCTTGAAGCACAGAAAATTGCTCAGGTTGATCCCTGGAAAGAACGTGCTGTTGACGGTAAAGACAAGTATGAATTTGAAACCATTAAGGTGGTTCAGGCCTGAGTCAATATCTCCTGTCCCTCTGACCTCAGTCTGATGTCAGAGGGAGTAAATAAGTTATAAAGTAAACTAATAAAATATTTAAGGTACTACTATGTCAAACTGGGTAGAAGTCGGTCAACTGGATGATATCCCCAAGCAGGGATCCCGAGTTGTTGAAACAAGTGATTATAATATTGCGGTATTCCGCACGGTTAATGATGAGGTCTTTGCAATTAAAGATGAATGTCCACATAAACAGGGGCCTTTGTCGCAAGGTATTGTGCATGATAAAAAAGTAACCTGTCCTTTACATAACTGGACCATCAGTCTTGAGTCAGGTGAGGCGTTAGGTCCAGATGAAGGCTGTACTAATGTATTTGTTGCTAAGGTTGAAAATGGTGTTATTTCTATTGATCTAGGGTGATTTTAGGGGATATAAACGAAAAAGTGTTCATCCATATTTAGAAGTTTATGGTGAGATTGATTTATATCCTCTGAGTATTTCAGGATGGGTATTTCTTGATGAAGTTTCGGAGGCAGGACGCCGACGATAAGCCTCCATGGATGGATTTACGGCGTCTTCAGCAAGGAATACCCATCCTGAAATACGGTCTATCGGTAAATTGTGAAATTAGAAAACAATATAAAAAGGCATATCCATGTTATTTGGCCGTAAAAAAAAGAATCCTGTTAAAATTGCAGATAAGAAAGTCGTGGAATGGAAATATACGACCTGTGGTTATTGTTCAACAGGTTGTTCCATTCAGGTCGGTCTGAATAAAGAAGGGGAGGCGGTGTCCAGTCGTGGTGCTGCCGGGGCGGATGTGAACCGGGGTAAGCTGTGTGTTAAAGGTATCTTTGAACACGAACTGTTTAAATCCTCCGGTCGTGGTGATATGCCGCTGGTACGGAATAAAATTTTTGAAGGTTATGAAGAAACAGACTGGGATAGTGCGCTGGATCAAATGGCTTTTGAAATCACCCGTATTCAAAAAACCTGGGGTCGTGATTCCTTTGCGATTGTTTCTACCGGTCAGTTATTGACCGAAGAGTTTTATACTCTGGGTAAATTATCCCGTGCGGTTATTGGTACGAATAACTACGATGGTAATACCACTCTCTGTATGGCCTCTGCTGTTTCAGGTTATAAACGCTCTTTTGGTTCGGACGGTCCTCCAGGATGTTATGATGATTTTGAGCACACAGAATGTCTCATAGCATGGGGTTCGAATTTGCCTGAACAGCACCCTATTATTTACTGGCGTATACAGGAAGCACAGGAAAAACGTAAGTTCCCTTTAATTGTTATTGATCCCCGTGTTACTATGCTGGCACAAAAAGCCGATATGCATCTGGCTATTAAGCCTGGGACTGATGTGGTTCTGCTCAATGCCTTATGTCATGTGATCCTTGAAGAAGGGCTGGAAGATCGTTCTTATATCGAAGCTCATACCAATGGCTATGAACAGTTTGAAAAACTGGTATCACAATACGATCCGACTACGGCTGCCGAAATTACCGGTATTGATGAAGATACTATTCGTAATGTAGCCCGATTGTATGCTAAAGCCGATTCCGCCATGAGTATCTGGACTATGGGTATTAATCAAAGCACTCACGGTTCTGATGGCGTGGTTGGTATTAATAATCTTAGTCTGGTGACCGGTAATATTGGTAAGCAGGGGGGGACCTCTTTATCTATTACCGGTCAATGTAATGCCATGGGAACTCGGGAATGGTCTTCCTGTTCCGGGCTGCCTGGTTATCGTGCGCTGGAAAATCCTGAACATCGCCAGGAAATTGCAGACTACTGGGGAATTGATCCTGAATTTTTCCCAAAAAAACGGGGTCTGACTGAAACAGATATATTTCCGGCTATTGAAACCGGTCAGATTAAAGGTTTATGGCTGGTAGCCACCAATCCCATGACATCCATGCCTAATACTGCGCGTATTCGTAAGACTCTGGAAAAACTGGACTTTCTGGTGGTGCAGGATTCCTATGCCGATGTTGAAACCACCCAATACGCTCATATGTATCTACCTGCAGCAACCTGGGCAGAAAAAGAAGGCGTGTTTACCAACACTGAACGTCGGGTCAATGTTGTTCGTCAGGTGGTAAAACCACATGGGCATTCAAAATCGGATTTATGGATATTTAATAATGTGGCTAAACGTTTTGAGCAGGGACATAGAGTAAAATTTCCGGATCAACCAGAACAGGTCTTTGATGAAATGAGACACCTGTCAAAAGGCCGTCTGGTAGATATTTCAGGCATGTCTCATGACAAAATAGAACAGCAGAAAGGTATCCAGTGGCCCTATACCGAAGCTATGGATAAGGGTGAGACTGATGACAGTACAGCCGACGGCAAAGGTGACCAGCGTTTATATACTGATGGACATTTCAGTTATGCTGATGGTAAAGCCAAACTGATCCCATTACCTTTTATTGATAATAATGAAAAGCCGGAAAATGATTATCCCTTCTGGTTAAATACCGGCAGGGTGGTTGAACATTTTCACTCCCGAACTAAAACCGGAAAAATTGGTAATAACAATAAATACAGCCCTATGCCCTATATGGAAATGAATCCTGATGCCGCCAGTGACTTAGGACTGGTGCATGGTGACTATGTACGCTGTGTTTCTAAACGGGGGGATGCCATTGTTATGGTACAGCTAACGCAGAGGGTACCACATGATATGGTCTTTATCCCTTTTCACTTTCATGACTGTGTTAACCGCTTAACCCTGGGGTTACTGGATCCTCATTCCAGACAACCAGCTTTTAAGCAGTCGGCTGTGCGTATTGAAGCAGTAGAAGATCAACATGAAGCTGCTCAGCTTTGTCTTGAATCCAGAGAATTTTAACAGCGATAAGGTTTAAAAATGTTTCAGATACGTGATGAAGAAAGACCTTATGCTTTTTTAGCGGATAAGGATAATAAAAGCCATAATCGCTATGGTAAAGCCATAAAACTGATTGATGAAAATAGTGAACTGTATGGCCGGAGTCTTAATATTAATGGCGATCCCAAAGTTTCGGATAATCCTAATCGTTATAAACAACATGGCTTTCACTTTACTGCGGATAATTGTATTGGCTGCCATGCCTGTGAAGCGGCCTGTAGTGAAAAAAATGATAATCCTGCACATATTGCCTTCCGTTCAGTAGGTTATGTCGAAGGCGGAAGCTATCCTTCGTACCAGAGAATTAATATTTCTATGGCCTGTAATCACTGTGATGATCCAGTCTGCTTAAAAGGCTGTCCCACTCGTGCTTACACCAAATTTGCAGAATACGGTGCTGTGCTGCAGGATCCAGATATCTGTTTTGGCTGCGGCTACTGTACCTGGGTTTGTCCCTATAATGCTCCACAACTTGACCCCATAAAAGGGCAGGTCAGTAAATGTAATATGTGTGTGGATCGTCTGGAGGAAGGTTTAAAGCCGGCCTGTGTTTCCGCCTGTTTAGGAAATGCTCTGAACTTTGGAGTAATAGAAAATATTCCGGAAAACAGGGAACAGGCTAAAACTGATATTCCCGGTTTGCCCAGAACAGATATTACTCATCCTAATATTCGTTTTCAGCAGACTCGTTCCACTCACAGGGAAATGACCCGTACCGATTCCATGCCCATTAAATATCACCGAAATGATAAAACCGGTCGTTTTGATTCTACTATAGATGACAAGCACGGTAAAAAACGCGAGTGGAACTGGTCAAAATTATCCTCAAGGGAAAATCCACTGGTGTTATTTACTCTGATCACTCAGGCTGTGGTGGGTGCTTTTCTGCTGTTTTTTATGGGGCCCTCTATTGGTCTTGACGCTTTACAGGGAATAACCGGTTCTGCTATTTTTATTCCTCTGCTTGGTTTTATGCTATTAATTGAAACCATTGGTCTGGTGATGTCAACCATGCATCTGGGTAAACCGCATCGCTTTTATCGGGCCTTTAATAACCTTAAAAGCTCTCCGGTGAGCCGAGAAGTAGCAGGGGTTGCACTGTTTTTTAATAGTTTACTGGGGTATGCTTTTTTCAGTCTGTTCACAGGTTCTGACTATAGCCATATCACTAATATATTGATGCAGATATGCGGTTATGCCGCCTTAATTACTGGCCCGATTGCACTGTATTTTATGCATAAAATTTATCGTATTCAGGCTCGTCCGTTCTGGAACCACTGGCAGGTATTAACGGCCTTTTATGGATCTATGCTCAGTATGGGCGGTTTGCTATTAGGCATAACGGTGATCCCCTGGATGGCCTGGCAGGGTATGGATTTCCTGCCCTTATTAAGCACTCTTTCGGTGGTGATGTTTGCCGGGCTGTTAATTGAAGTGACAGGACATATCTGCCATAAGCACGATATGTGGAAGTTACTTAAACAGGGACACGGTGAAGGCGCAGCGGCGCAATTTGAACAGGAAACTAAATTTGGAAAAACCTGGTGGTTGCGTAATAGTCTGTTGCTGATCAATATACTCTTGTTAGCATTGCTTAGTGCAGGATTGTTTAGCAGTACTACGGCATTAATAGTCTGGGGGGGAATTGCCCTGAGTATGCTGTTAAGTGCGGTAATCGGCCGGGCTCTGTTCTATGTACTGGTGATACCGACCACCATGCCGGGTGCTTTTTTCTGGAAAAACAGGGCATTTCAGGAGCATGCCCGGGAAACTGGACTGGCTCATCGGGAACAATGCGGTGTGGTTTATGAAAACCACTGATACCATATAAGACCATGAATACAGCTAGTGATGCTTCGGCATTAAAAATACGTCTTTCAGTCTTAATTCACTCTTTACAGAAGGGCTTTATTGAGCGGGAAACGGCCGTTAGGCTGGCGCTTCTGTCGTTACTCTCTGGCGAGCATATACTACTTATCGGAGCTCCGGGTACGGCTAAAAGTGAACTGGCCAGACGTCTTCACCATGCTCTGAATGAGGGGGAATATTTTGAACGCCTGCTGACCCGCTTTTCTGTGCCCGAAGAGCTATTTGGTCCTCTGTCTATTAAGTCGCTGGAACAGGATCGTTATCATCGTTTAACCAGAAATTATCTGCCATCTGCCTCTATTGCTTTTATTGATGAAATTTTTAAAGCCAATAGTGCTATTTTAAATTCTCTGCTGACTTTATTAAACGAACGTGAATTTGATAATGGAGAACAACGAGAAAAAGTACCCCTGTTATGCGTGGTTGGTGCCAGTAATGAACTGCCGGATGATGATGAACTGGCAGCATTATATGATCGCTTTTTATGTCGTTATGAAGTCCAGCAGGTTTCTGAACAACAGTTTATCTCTCTATTAAAACTGCCTGAGCGGGAAAATAAGCCACTGGATGCACAGGTCGTTTTTACTCTGGACGACTTAAATCTTGTGTTGACTCAGGCACAATTCATTGAACTGCCGGATGATGTGCTTAATTTACTGCATTCGCTGCGCAGATATTTACTTGAACAGAATATTCCTGTTTCCGATCGCCGTTGGCGTAAAGCTGTTAAATTATTACAGGTAGCTGCTTTTACTAATGGACAGAAAATGGTGACGCTCTGGGACTGTTATTTATTACAGTATTGTCTTTGGCACAGACCGCAGCAGCGCCAGGTGATTCTAAACTGGTATCAGTCACATCTGGGCATTGGCACTGGTTTTAATCAGGAACGGATGGAAAAACTGATCAATACATGGGAGAAAACTCTGCATGAGGAAAGTCAGCGTACCGTACAGTTAAAAAATAATCGTGGGGAACGACTGTATATGGATCGGGAGGGCAATCAAACACTGGATAAGGAACAATGGGCAGCTACAGAACGTAATGGACAGACGTTGTATCTGGCACCGCCAGATAATACTGATCGAACCAATAATGATAAAGGTTATACCTTTGATGAATTAAAATCACAGTTTTTTGATGACTATTATCAGCAATGTCATATTGACGGCCACTGGCAGCATATTAATAAATATATTGCCAATCCCCAAAATCAGTTTCGGACACTATTAAGCAATGAACCCTGCCTTGAACCTGCAACTTATTCGGTGGATTTTATTACTAAGCGGGTGAGTGAAACCCAGCAGATTGCTGATGATTTAGCCCGTTTCGAAGAGCAAATTGATGAGCAGAAAACGGGCTTGTCGGAAACTCTGTCCGATCATTTATGGATAGGTAAGGTATTTGTGCAGCAGGCAGATATCAGTCTGTCAGAAACTATTTATGCGGTCAATGAATTGCAAAAGCGGATTGAGAAAGTTATCACGGGATTTAAACAATTAGCTCATAATAGAACATAAATCCTGTTAAAATCGTATTAAGTGCTGTACATTTTTGACCAATTAAATCGTTGAAAATGCCCACAGATAAATAATAGCAGGGGCCTGTCCTGGAATCATGGGTGATATTATGAAAATCTTAGCTTCGATAATTATACTTCTGTTATCAATAAATGGGTATGCAAAATCATACGACTGTACTGTGAATAAGACCAAACAGGATGTTGGAAACTATAAAGTTAAGAAAACTTATTGTGGGCGTGTGCGCATGGCGGTTAATAATAATAGTCGGACAACATATATGACTAAAAATTGTAAAAAAGTCCGAATAATGGTGCATAGTTTTAAAAAAAATGAAAAACAGAAGGGGATAGATCCCGCCTGTGCAAGAACACAGACTTCAAGCTGCATGCTTATCAGGCTGGAAGACCGTACTAAACATTCTGGTTTCGGTCTACTGAGTGCGGAATTAGTTACCAATAGAGCCAGTGAAGTACCTGATGTGTTTAATTTGCATGCCACTGTTTTAGGGCATAGAGGCTCTCTTCATGCGGGTGTTCTGATGATGCTAGATTTAAATTGTAGAGCCCGAAGGAACTGAGTTGCATCGGGAAGAATATCAACCCAGTCCATTTCATGCTCTGGAACAAAAGTTTCATTATCTGGATCAACTACCGGATTCCTTATACGATATTATTGTTACTCACTCCCACGGTGAACTCAATATCCGCATTAAGGGTATTTTACAATGGCGAGAAGCTTTTCTGAACGGGCTTTTACCTGATGGATCCACCTTGCTCTGGCCGGAAAAAAATATCAGACGAATGGTTCTTAAACGTATTGAAGTACTGGATATTGTTCGCTATTGTAAGAATCAGGAAACCTTAACAGATTCCATATTACAGGATGTCTGCGATGCTATAAGCAGTGCGGAACAATGGCAGGCAATGGATCCGGGCTTTGATGATAAACTGGCTCAAAAGCAGAAATCACGTGACCGGGACTCACCCTTTGAAGATAATCCAGCACCAGACCAGGAACATTCATCAGAATCTTCTGAACCAACTTCTCAATCAGATCCTCAATTAGATATTGATTCTGAAGATGTAGCGGCATCGAATAACAATCCCTTAAACGATCAACCGGACACTTTAGCAGAGCAGGAAGCTGAAACTGATATTCCATCTGATGAAATACACCCGGATTCATTATTAAATGCGCAGACAAACGAGTCACATCCGTCTAACCCCTTTATATTACAGAATGACTCTATCCTGGAGCAAAGCTGGCTGGAACTATCACAACAATGGCAAGAACTGGAGCCGGTTTTTTCTGAGCTTAGCCATATGCTGGGGCAGGGGTGGGATTTAACACAGGGCTTACTGGCCAGTCAGCAATGGCGGGATATTATCCGTTATCGCAAGCTGGTTAAGCAATTGCCCTGGCTGAAGCAGGTGATTACTGCTCTGGGACGTTTACAGGATAAAAACAGCAGTGATGAAACCTCTATCACAGAGCAGATTTTTGAACCCGTTAAACGCATTGTTGAGCAGCTCAAAGAAGTTAAATCTCCTCATGCAGTGTCTGAAACATCGGGTATACGTCGTAGTGATGATATTTCCCGCTTATTACCCGGAGAGCTGGTACAACTGGGACATCCTCAGCTTAACAGGCTCTGGCATGCCAAACGAGCGGAGCATACCCTGCTGACCTATCAGCTCAGCGGAGTGCTGTCGGAACACGAACCGGTTGAAATTGAAGAGCTGCAGGAGCAGGATAAGAACAGGGATGACACACAAAAAGAATCTGGACCAATACTGGTTTGTCTGGATGGTTCCGCTTCTATGCAGGGTGAAGCGGAAGATATTGCCAAAGCGCTGGTTTTAGAAGCTCTGAGAATGGCCTGGCAGGAACAACGTGCCTGTTATGTTTATCTATTCAGTGGTCCGGGTCAAATATTGCAGCATGAAATGGATCTGACGCACGGTGGTCTTAGCGAACTGCTGAATTTTTTAACTCAGACTTTTCATGGTGGAACCGATGTCATTAAGCCTCTATTAATGGCGCTTGAAAAACAACAGCAGGATAACTGGCAGGATGCGGATATTCTATTAGTGACCGATGGCCGTTTTCCGGTATCTGAACAGCAAAAACAGCGTATTTTAAAATTAAAGCAGGAAGATACCCGTATCCATGGCATTGTTATTGGTAACTGGCAGGGTAGTTCTATGCGTGAAATCTGTACCTGTTTCCATAAAATTGATCAATAATCTGGTTAACAGCAGCTAGTGCAAAAAATAATAAATATTCTATACTTTCAGGATAGAACAAAAATATGACTATTTCTACCGACCTTGCCTCAGCAAGAACTTAAGATGGCTCACTATTTTGTTATCAGGACGTAAAAAATTTTAATATACTGGGTGGTTTGCATTAAATGGCATTAAATTCAAAAAAAATATCTGATATTCGTGTTATGCAGACGGAATTGTTATTTAAAGGATTATCCACTTCTGTTGCCGGTAGTTTACTGGTTGCTTTAGCCATTGTTTTTATAATAAGTCATCATACCGGTCAAAAAACAATCTGGATATGGCTTCTGTTAATGACTATTATCAGTATACTGCGCTGGATAAATCATTATTTATATAGCCGTGTATCTCAAAGTAGTAAAACCTCTCAAAAATGGTATAAGCAATTTAAATTAGGTGTTTATTCCGCAGCGGTATTATGGGGTTCTCTGATATGGCTGTTTTTCCCAGTAAATCATCCAGAATATCAGGTCTTACTGGTTCTTGCCCTGTCAGGGGTCTCCGGTGCTGCACTGGCCGTGTTGTCCTACGATTCTAAAATGATTATTTATTTTCAGGGAATTATTTTTCTGTTCGTTGAATCCCGTTTGCTATGGGATAACACTCCATTCTCCTTTGAACTGGCTATTTTAAACGTCCTGTTTTTTTCTTTTATTATGAAATCTGGATATGAAATTGGAAAAAATTATGTAGAATTAATCACCCATCGTTATGACAGTGAAAAAAACAAATCCACCTTATTATCAATAACCGAAGAAATAGCTCAAATTGGTTACTGGCAATGGGATATGCAGTCACCCTATATTAGGCTGTCTGCAAACCTTGCCAAAATGTGTCATGTTGATAGTGAACACATTAATATGTCCCGCTGTCTGGATATGGTGCATACGGATGATAAAAAAAGAGTCAGAATGGCCATTGAATCAGTCGTTGCAACAGGTGCTGATACAACGGTTGAATATCGTCTGAGGGTGTCTGACAATGATGGTTGGTTGATTATGAACCAGATAATTAAGCGAATTCAGGACTCGCAAGATGAATATTCACTGGTAGGAACTGTTCAGGATATATCGGTTATAAAAACGGCGGAACAGAAAATATTTGATATGGCCTATTATGATGAATTAACCGGCCTGGCTAATCGTAGTCTTATGAAGATTAATTTAAGTGACCAGATAAAACACGCCAGGCGAAATAAAAATAAACTGGCGGTATTATTTATTGATCTGGATGGTTTTAAAGAAATAAATGATACTTTAGGGCATGACCGAGGTGATGATTATTTAAAAATAATTGCCGACAGATTAAAAAATTTATTGCGAGAAGATGATTTTATTTCAAGATTTGGCGGCGATGAATTTTGCATTATTCTGGGTGATTTGAATGATGGTATTGATGCCTCCAGAACCGCTGAAAAATGCTTATCTTTATCGATGGATAGTGTTGTTCTTGAGACTCAGAAAATCAATCCTAAAATGAGCATTGGTATTGCAGTTTATCCTGATGATGGAGAAGAAGTCAGTACCTTATTAAAAACTGCAGATACGGCAATGTATTCGGCGAAACACAAAGGTAAACATAACTACGCTTTTTATAGTTCAAAAATGACCTTGGAGGCAATAACTCGTCAGAAACTTGAAGCAGAACTGATACAGGCTCTGGATAATAATGAATTTGAACTATGGTATCAGCCAAAAATTTCACTGACACATTTTCGTTTAACAGGAGTAGAGGCATTGATCCGCTGGCGGCATCCGGAACAGGGGCTGGTTATGCCGGATCAATTTATTGAGACGGCGGAACGAATTGGCCTGATAAATAAAATAGGCGAATGGGTACTGGTCTCCGCCTGTACACAGTTGCAACAATGGCAGCAGCAGAATATAAATCTGAATATGGCTATTAATATATCTTCAGGACATTTTAGCAGCGAAGGTTTTTCAGAAAATGTAGAATATCAAATGAACCACTATGGTCTGTCTGCAGGAGATCTTGAAATTGAAATTACAGAAAGTCAGACTCGAAATCCTGAGGAACATATTAGTATCTGTGAGCGTTTAAAAAGTAAAGGTATTCTGGTAGCAATTGATGATTTTGGTACAGGCTATTCTTCTTTATCAGTACTAAAGAAACTGCAAATTGATACCCTTAAAGTGGATAGGGAATTTATTCGGGATTTGCCCCATGAACCTTCAGCTGTGCTTATGGTAAGTACAATAGTTAATATGTCTTTATCATTGGGCTATAATATAGTCGCAGAAGGTGTAGAGACTTTAGAACAGGCCGAATTTTTGAAAAAATTAGGTTGTCCTGTCGCACAGGGATATTTTTTCAGTAAACCTGTTCAGGCCGAGTATATACCCAAACTGATGAAAAAAAATTTTTTTCCCTGAAGTAATAGTTGAACCCGATAAGGCTTATGTTTAGTGTTTATTTGTACAGAGTTAGTATTTTCTGCTTATCAGTCCGTTTACTTTGACCTGACAGCCTTTTGTGTAATATTACCTTCCCTGCTATTCTGATCGAAATGCATATTAGTACCTGGATGCTGTACTTTCTTTACTACTCCTGATGATTTTAAGCTTGATTTGTCATAAGGATCGACAGGTTCCATAATGTGGTTGGCTGGAATCACTGGTCGTTTCCAGGCCTTAGGCCGATAATTGTAGCCTGTTCCCTTATTTGCAATTAACGAGAAAGGCTGATTACTCTCATCCATTTCACGGCCATCCATTGTCTGGACAATAATAGTGAGTCCATTAGTCGGTGGCGTGGTAATATTCCAGAAAAAATTACCGTTTGTACTGGTGTCAGATGTGTGCAATATACCCAGATTGGTTCCGTTTTTACGAAATAAAACTTTTACCGGCTTTCTACAGGTGTTGTGCCATTGGATCTGCTGGGTACTGCCACTTGGCCATCGTTCCCCACCATTGGGCTTAATGACTGTCAGGCAACCAGCTGTTGCTGCTGAACTTAATATCAGCCCCAACCCTATGGAAAGTAAAACCAGTAATTGTTTCATTGTAGTAAACCATTCCTTTTTATAAGTTCTAAGAAAATTTATGCAGAGTATTGATAACTTTATCCATTGGGCAGCGATATAGTTTCTTTAAAATCAGTGTTACTATCCGGTAGGTGTTCTAATGGTCGGGAGATTGCATAGCCCTGAACATAATCGATACCTATTGCTTTTAAAATCTTTATAATGGCCTCGTTTTCAACACATTCAGCCACGGTTTTAATATTCATAGTTTTGGCAATATCACGAATGGATTGAACCATTGCTCTGTCAATAAAGTCATGGTCAATATTTTTGACAAAAGAACCATCAATTTTCAAAATATCAATGGGCAGGTTTTTTAAGTAACAATAAGAAGACAGTCCACTACCAAAATCATCCAGTGCAAACTGACAACCCAGGGATTTAATCTGTTTCATTAAGCTTATTGCATCATCCATCGATGCAATAACTTCTGTTTCTGTAATTTCAAAACATATTTGATGTGCTTGTAATCGGGATTTTTTAATTTGTTTCTCAATATACTCAAGCAGTTTATTACTACTCATGGAACGACCGGATAGATTGATAGATAATTTGCTATTGCCAGAAATAGTGTTGTTTTCAGAAAATATTCTGATCGCATTTTTAATAACCCAGCGATCCAGTAACTGCATCTTTCCAAAACGCTCTGCAGCAGGTAAAAATTTATCCGGTGTATGAATATTACCTTCTTCATCAATATAACGGAGCAGAGCCTCGTAATAAAGGTCCCGGCAATCGTTATCAATGGAATTAAGAGCAGCAATTGGTTGAAAATATATTTGAAAATTATTGCTCTCAGTTGCTTCTGTTAAACGTGAGATCCATTGCACATAATTTTGTTGTTTAATAAACTGCTTATCATGTTCATTATAGATATGTACCAGGT
>JALSUJ010000592.1 GCA_027071355.1 Gammaproteobacteria bacterium
AACCAACTTCAGCAGGGCGTCGTTTTGTAGTTCGCATTAAGAGTGATGATCTACATAAAGGCTCAGGTTACGCGCCTCTGCTTAAAAAGAAATCAAAATCCGGTGGTCGTAACAACAACGGCCGTATCACTACCCGTCATATCGGTGGTGGTCACAAACAGCATTACCGTGTTATTGATTTTAAACGTAATAAAGATGGTATTCCCGGCAAAGTTGAACGCCTGGAATATGATCCTAACAGAACGGCCCACCTGGCATTAGTATTATATGCCGATGGTGAACGTCGTTATATTATTGCACCTAAAGGTGTATCAGCAGGTACTCCCATTCATTCTGGTGCAGAATCTGACATTAAACCAGGCAATGCCATGCAGTTG
Source organism: Gammaproteobacteria bacterium (assembly GCA_027071355.1). Taxonomy (GTDB): domain Bacteria; phylum Pseudomonadota; class Gammaproteobacteria; order GRL18; family GRL18; genus JANELJ01. Next base: position 378 of record JALSUJ010000592.1, read on the forward strand.
CGTGATATCCCGGTCGGTACAACTATTCACTGTATTGAATTAAAGCCTGGCAAGGGTGCACAAATTGCACGCAGTGCCGGTACTTCAGCACAGCTGGTTGCCCGTGAAGGTGCTTACGTAACTCTGCGTTTACGCTCTGGTGAAATGCGTAAGATTCATGTTGACTGTAAAGCGACAATTGGTGAAGTCAGTAACTCTGAGCATAGTTTGCGTAAATTAGGTAAGGCTGGTGCCACTCGCTGGAGAGGCATTCGTCCAACTGTTCGAGGCGTTGCTATGAACCCGGTTGATCACCCGCATGGTGGTGGTGAAGGTCGTACATCAGGAGGCCGTCATCCGGTATCTCCATGGGGTACTCCTACTAAGGGTTATAAGACTCGTAGTAATAAACGTACTGATAAGTTTATTGTACGTCGTCGTAATAAGAAATAATCGTTATTGAGGAGTATTAATAGTGGCACGTTCAATTAAAAAAGGACCATTTATAGATGGTCACTTAATGAAAAAGGTGCTTAAAGCCGTTGAAACCAATGATCGCAAGCCAGTTAAAACCTGGTCACGTCGTTCAATGGTGATGCCTGAAATGGTTGGTTTAACCATTGCTGTGCACAATGGCCGTCAGCACGTACCTGTATTAATTAATGAAAATATGGTTGGTCACAAATTAGGTGAAATGGTTCTTACCAGAACCTATCGAGGCCATGTTGCAGATAAGAAGGTAAGGTAAGCATTATGGAAGTTTCAGCAAAATTAAGAAATGCTATGATTTCTGCTCAAAAGATGCGCCTGGTAGCCGATCAGATCCGCAACAAACCAGTAGAAGCAGCACTCGATCTATTAGCATACAGCCCTAAAAAAGCTGCTGTTATTATCAAGAAGGTGCTTGAATCAGCTATTGCCAACGCCGAGCATAACGAAGGCGCAGATATTGATGAATTAAAAGTATCAACTATCTTCGTTGACGAAGGACCCACATACAAACGTATGCGTCCACGTGCTAAGGGACGTGGTAATAGAATTTTAAAACGCACCAGTCACGTTGTCGTGAAAGTCAGTGATAAATAATAGCGGAGCAGAATAATGGGACAGAAAGTACACCCAATTGGGATTCGCCTGGGTATCATTAAGGATTGGACCTCTAAATGGTATGCCAATTCGCATGACTATGCCGATTTCCTGAACAAAGACATTGAAGTAAGAACTTTTCTTGAAAAGAAACTGGCTCACGCTTCTGTTAGTCGTATTCAGATTGATCGCCTAGCGCATAATGCAAGAATTACCATCCACACGGCCCGTCCAGGCATCGTGATTGGTAAAAAAGGTGAAGATATTGAAAAACTGAAACAGGAAGTATCCAGAATGATGGGTATTCCTGTACATATCAATATTGAAGAAATTCGTAAGCCTGAACTGGATGCGACTCTGGTTGCACAAGGTGTAGCTCAGCAGCTGGAACGTCGAATCATGTTCCGTCGTGCGATGAAACGTTCAGTGACTAACGCTATGCGTTTAGGTGCTGAAGGGATCAAAATCAATGTTTCCGGCCGTTTAAACGGTGCAGAAATTGCTCGGGCTGAATGGTATCGTGAAGGTCGTGTGCCTTTACATACATTCCGTGCTGACGTTGATTACGGCACTGCAGAAGCGAATACCACTTACGGCATTATTGGCGTAAAAGTATGGATATTCAAAGGTGAAGTTCTGGATACTGAATCAGTGATGAAGGAAAAATTACTTTCCAAAAAATCATCTGAATCCAAGTAGCTTTTTAGGGGTTACTCAGTAACTGGAACTTATCAGGAACAATAAAGATAGGTAAAGACAATGCTTCAACCTAAAAGAACAAAATTCCGTAAGCAGATGAAAGGCCGTAATCGCGGTCTGGCTCTGACCGGAAATAAAGTGAGTTTTGGCGAATATGGCCTGAAGTCGACCTCTCGTGGTCGTCTGACAGCTCGTCAGATTGAATCTGCACGTCGTGCCATGACTCGTCATATTAAACGTGGTGGTAAAATCTGGATTCGAGTTTTTCCAGACAAGCCAATTTCTAAAAAGCCACTTGAAGTCAGACAAGGTAAAGGTAAAGGTAGCGTGGAGTACTGGGTTGCACAAATCCAGCCAGGTTCAATGCTTTACGAAATGGAAGGTGTAACTGAAGAGCTGGCGCGAGAAGCGTTCAAACTTGCAGCTGCAAAATTACCTTGCTCCACAACTTTTGTTAAGCGTACGGTGATGTAAATGAGCAGTGAAAACAGATTAAAAGCAAGTGACTTGCGAGACAAGTCAGTTGAAGAGCTGACAGGTACTCTGCATGAATTACGTAAAGAACAGTTTAACCTGAGAATGAGCCAGGGTTCTGGTCAAACGGTTAAACCTCACCTTTTCAAAATGGTTCGACGCAATATCGCCCGCGTTAAAACCGTTTTAAGTGCAAAGTAACAGGTATCAGTGATGAGTGAAGAAAAGAAAATAAGAACAGTTAGCGGTAAAGTTCTGAGCAACAAAATGGACAAAACCATAACTGTGCTGATTGAACGTAAAGTTAAGCATCCGCTTTATGGTAAATACATAAAGCGTTCAACCAGGCTGCATGCCCATGATGAAAAAAATGAGTGTGGCATTGGTGATACTGTAACCATTACTGAATGTCGCCCAATGTCCAGGACCAAGTCCTGGCAGCTGGTGGAAATAGTTAGTAAAGCTAACTAAAAAACGGCACAGGGCATTTAGATTTGCCCCATTTTGGCGTTATTTGTGTACTCTAGCCTCAAGTAGGGTAGCTGAGAATGATCACGTATTGATATACGCTTACATTCTGGGTGCACAAAGACCTTGAACTGGAACAAAATCTAAATGCCCTGAACTGTTTTATAAAATTGATATTATAAGAATTACTATACAAGGCCAAAAATGTCATGCTATAATAGCTGGCTTTCCTGGGACCGCTTATATAAGCATTCTTTTATAGGCATTCTTTAATCGCATTGTTTGGAGATTAACAATGATTCAGATGCAAACGGTACTTGATGTTGCCGATAATAGCGGTGCACGAAGAATCCAGTGTATTAAGGTTCTCGGTGGCTCCCACAGAAGATATGCTCGCGTTGGTGATATTATCAAGTGCAGCATTAAAGAAGCCATGCCTCGCGGCAAGGTTAAAAAAGGTGATGTGTACAATGCAGTTGTGGTTCGTACCACAAAAGGTGTTCGTCGTCCGGACGGTTCTCTGATCCGTTTTGATGGTAATGCAGCGGTACTGCTTAATGCCTCACATCAGCCTATTGGTACCCGGATCTTTGGTCCTGTTACCCGTGAGCTTCGTAACGAGAAGTTTATGAAGATTATTTCACTGGCACCTGAGGTTCTTTAATGCCTCCGTCAGCGGTAGTATTAAATAATTTTTAAGTGTACTTTAGTGTTGATATCATCAGATTCACTCTGGAGTGATCAACGCTAAAAAGACGTAAGAGAGAAAGTGATGCGTAAGTTAAGAACAGGTGATGAAATTATTGTCATCGCTGGTAAAGATAAAGGTAAACGCGGTCAAATTGACAAGTTTGTTAGCGATGGTAAAAAGGTTCTGATACCTAATATCAATGTTGCTAAGAAACATGTAAAAGCAAACCCAAATAGTGGTGAAACCGGTGGTATCATTGATAAGGCAATGCCTCTTGATATTTCCAATGTCGCTATTTTCAATGCTGATACAGGCAAAGCTGACCGGGTGGGTTTCAAATTTCTGGAAGACGGCAAGAAGGTTCGTTATTACAAGTCTAATAATGAAGTAATTGGCTGATCAGAATACTGAGTACAGGCCTTTGTTAGTAAGCCCTTAAGTATAAAAGCAGGACAAGTTCGAATGGCAACTTTACAAACGTTTTATAAAGATACAATCGTATCTAAGTTACAGACGGAATTTAATTACAAAAGTGTAATGGAAGTTCCTAAAATCACCAAGATCACATTAAATATGGGTCTGGGTGATGCAGTTGGTGACAAAAAAGTAATTGAACACGCAGTTGGCGATATGACCAAAATATCCGGTCAAAAGCCCGTTGTTACCAAAGCAAGAAAGTCCATTGCGGGTTTTAAAATTCGTGATGATTATCCAATTGGCTGTAAAGTCACTCTGCGAAAGGAAAGAATGTATGAATTCCTGGAGCGACTGATCAGTATTTCAATTCCTCGTATTCGTGATTTCCGTGGTCTGAACCCAAAATCATTTGATGGTCGTGGAAACTATAGTATGGGTGTGAAAGAACAAATCATCTTCCCAGAAATTGATTACGATAAAATTGATAAACTTCGTGGTATGGATATAACCATTACTACAACTGCTAAAACTGATGATGAAGCTAAAGCGCTGTTAAGAGCCTTTAAGTTTCCGCTCAAGGCAGATAAGGCAGCAGAGGCAAAAGGATAATCCAATGGCAAAACAATCAATGATTCAACGCGAAATAAAACGCGAAAAAATGGTTGCCAAATATGCTGCTAAAAGAGCCGCATTAAAAGCAGCTATGAGTGATCCAGAAGCATCATATGAAGACAGAATGGCAGCACGTGAAAAATTCAATGCACTGCCAAGAAATTCTTCTCCTGTACGTCTGCGTAACCGTTGTCGTATAACCGGTCGTCCACATGGCTTCTTCCGTAAGTTTGGTCTTTCCAGAAACAAACTACGCGAGCACACCATGAAAGGTGATGTCCCAGGTTTACGTAAAGGCAGCTGGTAAACACCAGGCCTCTGAATAAGAGATAAGGAGAAAGTTATGAGTATGAGTGATCCCATTGCAGATATGCTGACTCGTATCAGAAATGCATTAGCTGCAAACAAAGTTTCAGTTTCTATGCCTTCATCAAAACTGAAGGTGTCCATTGTTAAAGTACTGGAAGACGAAGGTTATCTTCTGTCCCATAGTGTTAGCGATGATTCCAAACCAGTTCTGACGGTTGACCTGAAATATTTTCAGGGTAAGCCAGTTATTGAGCTGATCAAAAGAGCAAGCAGGCCTGGTCTGAGACAGTACAAAGGCGCCAACAATATTCCACAGGTTTGGGATGGACTGGGTGTTTCCATTGTATCGACTTCTAAAGGTATTATGACTGATACTGCGGCTAAAAAAATAGGACAAGGTGGCGAAGTATTGTGCTATGTAGCTTAATCCAGTCTTGCTTACTGAAATAAAGTAAGCAATCTGGATCTGGCCTGGGGAAACTGGGATTTATACTATTTGATTGTAACTTGATTAATGGTAAATGAGATCCTAAGTCCTCTTAGTATTATAGCCAAGAATTATGACACATTAAGGTGAATATATGTCTAGAGTAACAAAACCGGTTGCAATTCCAGCCGGTGTGGAAATTTCCCAGAACGGGCAGGTAGTTTCGGTTAAAGGAAGTAAAGGTCAGATGCAAATGAACCTTCATCCTTCAGTTAATATGGCTATTGAAGACGGCACAGTCGGTTTCAGCCCATTAAATGAAAGTGATAAAGGTGGTTTTGCCATGTCAGGCACCATGAAATCACTTGTTATTAATATGATGACGGGCGTTACTGCCGGTTTTGAAAAGAAACTCACTCTGATTGGTGTTGGTTACAGAGCACAGGTTCAGGGCAGTAAGGTTAACTTAAGCCTGGGTTTCTCTCATCCGGTTGAGCATCAGCTGCCAGAAGGTATTACCGCTGAAGCGCCCAGTCAGACTGAAATCATTATCCGCGGAATTGATAAGCAGAAAGTCGGCCAGGTCGCTTCTGATATCCGTTCTTATCGTCCACCCGAGCCTTATAAGGGTAAAGGTGTTCGTTATGCTGATGAGCATGTGGTTCGTAAAGAAGCTAAGAAGAAATAGTACTGACAGAGGCAGATGTAATGGATAAGAAAACAAAACGTTTACGTCGCTCTCGCCGAGCACGTGCAAAAATTAGTGAGTTAGCGGTTAACCGTCTGACTATCCACAAAACACCAAGACATATATACGCTCAGGTTATCGCACCAAATGGTTCTGAAGTCATATGTGCAGTAAATACCGCACAGGCTGATATTAAATCTGAAGTTAAATATACCGGTAATTGTGACGCAGCTAAGGCAGTCGGTAAAGCGATTGCTGAAAAAGCCAAACAAGCGGGTATTACCAAAGTCGCGTTTGATAGAAGTGGTTTTAAATACCATGGACGTGTTAAGTCACTGGCTGATGCAGCTCGTGAAAATGGTCTGGAATTTTAAGGGTTAATATCATGGCTGGAAAGAATCAAGCAAAAGAAAAAGCGCAGGACGATCTGATTGAAAAGTTAATTAATGTTAATCGTGTTGCTAAAGTAGTTAAAGGTGGTCGTGTATTTGGTTTCGCGGCACTGACAGTAGTTGGCGACGGCAATGGTCGTGTTGGTTTTGGACGCGGTAAGGCAAAAGAAGTGCCTGCTGCGATTCAAAAAGCAATGGAAAACGCCCGCCGAAACCTGGTTAAAGTACCTGTTAAAAATGGTACTTTACAATATGGTTTATACGGTGTTGAAGGTGCGGCTCGTGTCTATATGAAGCCAGCATCTGAAGGTACCGGTATTATTGCCGGTGGAGCCATGCGTGCAGTATTTGAAGCGGTCGGTATCCGTAATGTACTGGCCAAATGTATTGGTACACAAAACCCCATAAATGTGGTTCGTGCAACCATCAGTGGTTTATCACAAATGCGTTCACCTGAATTCGTGGCTGCAAAGCGTGGTAAAACTGTCGAAGAAATTACTGAGTAATAGCAGGTAAAATCATGTCAAAGACAATTAAAGTTACTCAAGTTAAGAGTATTAATGGCCGACTGAAAGCACATAAAGCCAGTGTTGCCGGTCTGGGCCTTCGAAGAATTAACCATACTGTTGAAGTAATTGATACCCCTGAAAACAGAGGTATGATCAACAAGGTTTCCTATTTATTAAAAGTTGAGGAATAAGATCATGTATCTTAATTCGCTAAAACCTGCTCAAGGGTCTAAGAAAAACACCAAGCGTGTTGGGCGCGGCATTGGTTCCGGCACAGGTAAAACTTGTGGACGCGGCCATAAAGGTCAGAAATCACGTTCCGGCGGTAAAGTAATGATTGGTTTTGAGGGTGGTCAAATGCCACTGCAAAAACGTCTGCCTAAAATTGGTTTCTCTTCACGCGTCAGTATTGTAACGGATGAAATTCGTTTACATGAACTGAATCGTTTTGATGATGTTGTTGACCTGGAAGTTCTGAAAAAAGCTAATCTGGTCAAGAAAAACATCAAAAATGTAAAAGTATTTGCTTCTGGCGAGATTACTAAAGCTATTACCTTAAAAGGTATTAAAGCAACTAAAGGTGCACGTGCAGCAATTGAAGCTGCAGGTGGTAAAGTCGAAGAATAACTGGATAACTACGATATAAGGACGATTTGTGGCAGCATCAGCAGCACAATTGGCCAGTTCAATGGGAGGCGGTAAACTCACTGAGTTAAAAAGCCGTCTTCTTTTTGTTCTGGGCGCATTATTAGTTTTTCGCTTGGGTTCATATATTCCTGTACCAGGTATTAATCCCGTAGCGCTTGCATCGTTATTTGAACAGCAGAAAGATACCATTCTGGGTATGTTTAATATGTTCTCAGGTGGTGCATTAAAGAGACTTTCCGTTTTCGCATTGGGCATTATGCCTTATATTTCGGCTTCGATTATTATTCAGTTGATGACCAAGGTCATACCAACACTGGAGCAGTTAAGTAAGGAAGGTGCCGCAGGTAAACGTAAGATTACTCAGTATACCCGTATTGGTACGGTTGGGCTGGCTACATTCCAGGCCCTGGGTGTCGCTATCACACTGGAAAGTCAGACCGCTGGCGGTTCGAGTGTTGTTGTTGACCCTGGATTTATTTTCCGTATTGGTACTGTTATTACTCTGGTTACCGGAACCATGTTTTTAATGTGGCTGGGAGAACAGATCACGGAGCGAGGCATTGGTAACGGAATTTCCTTAATCATTTTTGCTGGTATTGTGGCTGGATTACCAAATGCATTAGGTGGCACCTTTTCATTACAGAGTGAGGGTACTATTTCATCTGGTGTGTTATTGCTGTTAATTATGATCATTATTGCAGTAACTGCATTTGTGGTTTTTGTGGAACGGGCCCAACGGCGAATAACGGTTAATTATGCCAAGCGTCAGCAAGGGCGCAAGATGTATGCAGCGCAAACGTCTCATCTGCCACTAAAAGTGAATATGGCAGGTGTTATTCCACCTATTTTTGCTTCCAGTATAATTCTGTTCCCAGCAACACTTGGTAAACTGTTTGCTAACACGGAAGGACTGGAATGGATGCAGGGTATGGCCGATGCTATTTCACCGGGACAACCGCTGTATGTATTATTTTATGCTCTGGGTATTTTCTTCTTCTGTTTCTTTTATACTGCGATTATGTTCAATCCCAGAGAAACAGCCGATAATCTGAAAAAATCCGGCGCTTTTATTCCAGGTATTAGACCGGGTGAGAATACTTCCCGTTTTATTGATGCCATTATGAGTCGCCTGACTTTAATTGGTGCGGTATACATTACCGGGGTATGTTTATTACCTGAATTTCTAATCCTGAACTGGAACGTACCTTTCTATTTTGGTGGTACTTCCTTATTAATTATTGTTGTTGTTACCATGGACTTTATGGGCCAGATTCAAACTTACATACAGTCACATCAGTATGAAGGTTTAATGAAGAAAGCGAATTTAAAGAGTTCCAAAGGTTCTAAAAAGTAAGCTGATTAAGCTGATTAAGCTGATTAAGCTGATTAAGCTGATAAATAACAACCAATTGAATTAAACATACTATATATAGAGGTGAAACATGAAAGTCCGTGCTTCAGTAAAAAAGATTTGCAGAAACTGCAAAATTATCAAGCGCAAAGGTATTGTGCGTGTTATCTGTTCAGATGCTCGTCACAAACAGCGTCAGGGTTAAGGAAATAATTTAAATAACACCTCTGGTGTGTTTATATCCTTATCACAAAAGAGAATTGGCCAGTGATGACCATTCTCTTTTGTTGTTTATTAAACTGAATTTAAACCTCAGCTTTAATATTTTTAATTGACACAAAGTGTCATGGTGCGTATAATTACGCGCTCTTTGTATTACTATTAGATTGATGGGAGTGCCTTTATGGCTCGTATTGCTGGTGTAAATGTTCCAGATAGAAAACATGCAATTATTGCATTAACATCGATTTATGGAATTGGTCCAACCCGTTCAAAGAAGATTTTAGAACAGGCCGGTATTAACGGTGCAGCTAAAATTGAATCATTATCAGAAAAAGAACTGGATGCTATTCGTGCCCTGGTAGGCGAGTTCACCGTAGAAGGTGATCTGAGACGTGAAGTTTCCATGAATATCAAACGTCTGATGGATATGGGTTGTTATCGTGGTTTAAGACATCGTAGAAGTTTACCTCTGCGTGGTCAGCGTACTAAAACGAATGCCAGAACTCGTAAGGGTCCTCGTAAACCTATTCGTAAGTAACCACAAACTCCATAAATTCGTATTAATGTTTGTTGCACAACTTTATCGAACAAAACTGACTGAAACAAAAGAGTGTTACCAAAGCTGAAACGACTTTTAATCGATAATGTCTTTTTATTGATAATATAAAGGCTCGAATACATGCTCTGTTAAGATTCATATTAAAATAGGTAGAACTAATGGCTAAACCAAGTCGTTCACGTAAAAAAGTAAAACGTACGGTTGTTGATGGTATCGCACATATACATGCGTCCTTCAATAATACAATTATCACAATCACAGATCGTCAGGGTAATGCTCTGGCCTGGGCTACCGCTGGTGGATCCGGTTTCCGTGGTTCCAGAAAAAGTACTCCCTTTGCTGCACAGGTAGCAGCCGAAAGAGCTGGCAAAGTCACTCTTGAAATGGGGATGAAGAATCTTGACGTGAACGTAAAAGGTCCAGGTCCTGGTCGTGAATCCGCAGTTCGTGCTTTTAATGCGCTGGGTTATAAAATCAATAGTATTACTGATGTGACCCCTATCCCGCATAATGGCTGTCGTCCATCTAAGAAACGTCGTGTATAACAACTCTTAGTAGGGTTTATCGAGAAGGAATTAAAAAATGGCTAGATATATTGGACCGACTTGTAAATTATCACGTCGCGAAAAAACTGACCTGGGTCTTAAAAGTGGCCTGCGTTCATTAGATACCAAATGTAATATGGAACAACCACCTGGCGTACATGGCGCAGGACGTGGTCGTTTAAGCGAATTTGGTCTGCAGTTACGTGAAAAGCAGAAAGTCAGAAGAATTTATGGTGTTCTGGAAAAACAATTCAGAAATTACTACAAAAAAGCGTCCGGACAGAAGGGTGCTACCGGTGAAAACCTGTTAAAACTTCTGGAACAACGTCTGGATAATATTGTTTACCGTATGGGCTTTGGTTCTACCCGTGCTGAAGCAAGACAGCTGGTTGGTCATAAAGCCATCCTGGTTAACGGCAAAATTGTTAATATTGCCTCTTACTCAGTTCAGGCCGGTGATGTGATCTCAATTCGTGAGAAAGCAAAAAACCAGCAGCGTATTAAAGATGCTCTTGAACTTCGCAAACAGCGTGAGATTGAAGAGTGGATTTCTGTGGATGATAAAGCAATGGAAGGTACTTTTAAGTCCATTCCTGAGCGTAGTGAGTTACCATCAGAAATTCAGGAAAACCTGATTGTGGAATTATACTCCAAGTAATTTCACTCTTGCCAAAAGCCTTATTGATAGTCTTATCAATAAGGCTTTTGGTGTTATAAAAATAATTTACAATGCTATGAGGACACTTCATGCAGGACTCTGTATCTCAGTTTCTAAGACCTAAATTGGTTGATGTACAACAATATTCAGAAAATCATGCGAAAGTTGTACTGGAACCTCTTGAAAGAGGTTTTGGTCATACTTTAGGTAACTCATTGCGTCGCATTCTTCTCTCTTCTATGACAGGTGCCTGCATCTATGAAGCTGAGATTAATGGCGTGCTTCATGAATACTCCAGTATTGAGGGTGTTCAGGAAGATGTGATTGAAATTCTTTTAAACCTTAAAGGCGTTGCAATCCGTTTAAATAATCGCGATGAAGTTGAACTGTCTCTAAATATGAAAGGCCCGGCAATTGTGACTGCAGCTGATATTGCTCTGGATCACGATGTTGAAATTGCCAATCCTGATCATGTTATTTGTAATCTTTCCAGTGGTGCAGAAATTTCCATGAAATTGCGCATCAATAAAGGTATTGGTTACCAGCCTTCGAACACCCGTAATAAACCTGAAGAATCTGATTCTATTATTGGACGTTTACAACTTGATGCCAGTTATAGTCCGGTTCTGAAAGTGTCTTATGCGGTTGAAAATGCTCGTGTTGAACAACGTACTAATCTGGACAAGCTTATTATTGATCTGGAAACCAATGGTACTATTGATCCAGAAGAAGCAATTAAACATGCGGCGACTATCCTTTCTGATCAGCTGTCTTCCTTTGTGAACCTGAATGTTCGTGAACCTGAAGAGCAGAAAGAAAAAGAACCTGAAATTGATCCTATTCTGTTACGTCCAATTGATGATCTGGAATTAACAGTGCGTTCAGCCAACTGCCTGAAAGCAGAACAAATTTACTTTATAGGTGATTTGATTCAACGTACTGAAGTTGAATTACTTAAAACACCTAATCTGGGTAAGAAGTCCTTAACAGAAATAAAGGACGTACTGGCTTCCAAGGGTCTGAGCCTGGGTATTAAACTGGAAAACTGGCCACCTGCTATTTTAAAAGACAGCACTAAGGCCTAATAAATAGCTACCAGGGAAGCCATAGGTTGATCTTTTTTTGTTGAGGACTGTCTGAGCGAAGCGAGTTCCGCAGACAAAAAAAGAGCAAGCTATGGCTGATCGGACATTAAGTTCGAAATAAAACTGGTATCAAATCTGCGCAAGCAGTATTTATAGTCACTTCGATTCAGTAATGTTGTTATTACTGGGTGCTATAGATTAATAAAGGAAACTATCATGCGTCATCGTAAGAGTGGACGTCAATTAAATCGTAACAGCTCACATCGTAAAGCGATGTTCAAAAATATGGCTGTTTCTTTATTGCGTCATGAAATCATTAAAACCACTTTACCTAAAGCCAAAGAATTGCGTCGCGTTGTTGAGCCGTTAATTACCCGCGCTAAAACTGATTCGGTTGCTAACCGTCGTGTTATATTTGCACGTACCCGTGATAATGAAGTAACTGCCAAGCTGTTTACTGAAATTGGCCCTAGATATCAGGCTCGTCCTGGTGGTTATGTGCGTATTCTAAAGTGCGGCTTCCGTAAGGGTGACAATGCCCCTATGGCTTATGTAGAATTAGTTGATCGTCCTATTGTTGAAGACGACGATGATATTGAAGAAGATGATGAATAAGTCTCACTGACTCGTTTTAAATGCTTCAGCTTCTGTTATAAGGAGCAAAAAAACCGGGTTTTGCCCGGTTTTTTTATGTCTCCTGTCTTACCTGGTTCCCACCGTATAAACTACTTCAAATATGCTTTTAAATATTCCCCCGTATAAGATTTTTTATTCCTAATCAACTTCTCCGGGGTAGTACAGTCAATTACCGTGCCTCCCTTATTCCCACCTTCAGGCCCAATATCAATGATCCAGTCAGCGGTTTTAATCACATCCAGATTATGTTCAATAATTACTACCGTATTACCATGATCCCTGAGTTTAAATAATACCTGCAATAGTTGTTTAATATCATAAAAGTGTAACCCCGTGGTGGGTTCGTCAAGGATATAGAGGGTTTTACCGGTATCCCGTTTTGATAATTCCCTGGATAGTTTTACCCGCTGGGCTTCACCGCCAGATAGGGTGGTGGCACTTTGCCCCAGTTTAATATATGACAGTCCAACATCCAGCAGGGTCTGTAATTTACGTTTTAAGGCAGGAATAGCACTGAAGAATGAATGAGCTTCTTCAATGGTCATATCCAGAATCTGATAGATGTTTTTGCCTTTGTATTTTATCTCCAGTGTTTCCCGGTTATAGCGTTTGCCTTTACAGATATCACAGGGGACATAAACATCAGGCAGAAAATGCATTTCCACCTTTATAACACCGTCACCCTGACAGGCCTCACAACACCCACCTTTGACATTAAAACTGAAACGCCCAACATTATAACCTCGGGAGCGAGCCTCATTAGTGGCAGCGAATAAATCCCGAATGGAGGTAAACAATCCAGTATAGGTTGCCGGATTAGAACGAGGCGTTCGGCCAATGGGACTCTGGTCGATATCAATAACTTTATCAAATTGATCCAGACCATCAATGGCTTTAAACGGAGCGGGTGAGGTATTGGCTCTGTTAAGTACTCCAGCAGCATATTGATACAGGGTATCGTTAATAAGGGTGGACTTGCCCGAACCTGAAACGCCGGTGACCACCGTTAACAGACCCACTGGAATGGTGACATTAATATGTTTTAAATTATTACCGCATGCCCCTGTTATTTTAAGTAAGCGTTTGTTATCCATTGCTGAGCGTTGAGCAGGAACGCTAATGGCATCTTTACCGCTGAGAAACTGAGCAGTAATAGATTGTTTATTCTTAAGTATTTGTTTTAAAGTGCCCTGGGCAACTATTTCGCCACCATGCACACCGGCACCAGGCCCAATATCAACAATATAATCGGCGGCACGGATAGCATCTTCATCATGTTCTACCACAATTACCGTATTACCCAGATCTCGGAGGTAAGTCAGAGTGTTTAACAGGCGCTGATTGTCTCTTTGATGTAAACCTATAGAAGGCTCATCTAGAATATACATAACTCCCACTAATCCGGCACCTATCTGGCTGGCCAGACGAATACGTTGTGCTTCACCGCCGGAGAGTGTTTCGGCACTGCGATCGAGGGTCAGATATTCCAGGCCGACATTGACCAGAAAATTTAGCCGCTGGTTAATTTCAATCACAATTTTTCTGGCAATTTCTCCCCGTTTGCCGGGCAGCTTAAGTTGCTCAAAAAAGTCTCTGGTATCTCCAATAGACATGGCGACAATGTCCGGCAATGTTTTGCTTTTAATAAAGACATTTCTGGCGGCAATATTTAAACGACTGCCATGACATTCAGGGCAGGGCTGAACGGTCTGGTATTTGCTTAATTCTTCTCTGACTACATTGGAATCAGTTTCCAGATAACGGCGCTGCATATTATGGATCACACCTTCAAAAGGAGAATTACGAGTGGTTTTTCTACCCTTATCATTGACATACACAAAGTGAATAACTTCACCCTGATTGCCATAGAGGATCATATCGCGGATGTTTTCAGGTAATTGATTAAACGCAGTGTCCAGATCAAAATCATAATGTTCAGCCAGAGATTTAAGCATTTGAAAATAATAGGCATTGCGTCGGTCCCAGCCGCGTATGGCACCGGAGGTAAGTGGGGCATCGGGATTATGTACCACTTTATCTGGGTCAAAGAATTGCTTGACACCCAGCCCATCACAGGTTGGGCAGGCTCCAGCAGGATTGTTAAAAGAAAAAATACGTGGTTCCAGCTCAGTCAGGCTGTAACCGCATTGCGGACAGGCAAAACGGGCAGAAAAGGATATATCCGCTTGTTCTAAATCATCCATCCAGGCAATGCGTGCGGTACCGTTGGAAAGCTCCAGAGCCGTTTCAAAGGAATCCGCCAGCCGTTGTTGCAGATCGTCACGTACTTTAAATCTATCTACAATGACTTCTATAGTGTGTTTTTTGTGTAATTCCAGTTCCGGTGGATTGTCCAGTTCAAAAAGCTGACCGTCAATGCGTACCCGGATATAACCCTGAGCTCTGAGTTCATTAAAGAGTACCTGATGCTCACCTTTGCGATCCTGTACTATCGGTGCCAGCAGCATGAGTTTAGAGCCTTCGGGCAGAGCCAGAGTCCTGTCCACCATCTGACTGACGGTCTGGGCATCCAGAGTGGTATGATGCTCTGGACAGCGGGGTTCACCGGCACGGGCAAATAATAAGCGCAGGTAATCATAGATTTCTGTGACGGTACCTACCGTAGAACGAGGGTTATGTGAGGTAGACTTCTGTTCTATGGAAATTGCAGGGGACAGGCCTTCTATATGATCAATATCCGGTTTTTCCATCATGGACAAAAACTGTCGGGCATAACTGGATAATGATTCCACATAACGCCGCTGACCTTCGGCATAAATAGTATCAAATGCCAGTGAGGATTTTCCCGAACCGGACAGCCCGGTAATTACAATTAACTGGTCACGGGGAAGCTCCAGATCGATGTTTTTAAGATTGTGGGTACGAGCCCCCTCAATTTTGATTATATCCATAAAATATAGTAACAAGCCTAAGGAAAAACTGATAATATACTGTCTTTCGTAGTAAAATAACATTTTTTAATGCAAAAGAACTGTGAAAATATCAAAGATTTTCCAGCTCTGAAGGTCAGGTTTATAAACAGAATATAATGAGCAAAATATCCTCGCAAAATGAAATAGATACACTTAATCCCACCGAAAAACGGGCAGCGGCTTCGCTGGCCAGTATATATTCCCTGCGTATGCTGGGTTTATTTATGATCTTCCCGGTGTTTTCACTTTATGGTCAGCAGCTGGAAGGCAATACTCCGTTGTTAATTGGTCTGGCTATTGGTGCCTATGGTTTAACACAGGCCATATTTCAGCTCCCTTTTGGGATGCTTTCAGACAAGATAGGGCGCAAACCGGTTATTGTGGCAGGGATGCTGATTTTTGCTGTTGGTAGTGTCGTTGCTGCTATGTCAGATTCAATTTATGGCGTGATCCTGGGGCGTATTATTCAGGGCAGCGGTGCAGTAGCCGCTGCAGTTATGGCACTGGCTGCAGATTTAACCCGAGAAGAACATCGCCTCAAGATTATGGCCAGTATTGGTATGAGCATTGGTTTTGCCTTTGCCGTGGCCATGGTTGCCGGTTCTATTCTTAATGAATGGATAGGAGTGGATGGCATGTTCTGGCTGACCGCCGTATTTGCTTTAATGGGGGTAGCGGTTACATTATTCTGGGTACCGGATGCGCCTAAAAGTTTTCATCGGGACACTGAACCGGTTCCGGATCAGTTTAAGACTATTTTAAAAGATCATCAGTTATTGCGTCTGGATATGGGGATTATGATCCTGCATATGGTATTAACGGCGACTTTTCTGGTGATCCCTATTGCCCTGGTGAATGAGCAGCATGCCAATCTACCTTCTGCAGAACACTGGAAAATCTATCTGCCGGTGATGCTGCTGGCCATGGGATTAATGGTGCCCTTTATTATTATTGCTGAAAACCGGCGCCGGATGAAAGAGGTGTTTGTAGGCGCTATTGCGGTAGTTGCTCTGGCAGAACTGGGTTTCTGGGCCTTTAATGACTCCATTTACGGACTGGCTTTTTTTATTCTGGTATTTTTTACCGCCTTTAATATTCTGGAGGCCTCATTACCGTCACTGGTGTCCAAAATGTCACCTACAGAGGCAAAAGGCACCGCAATGGGTATCTATAGTACCAGTCAGTTTTTAGGTGCCTTCTTCGGTGGTGTTATTGGTGGAAAGTTATTGGGTTTGTATGGTATAAATGGAGTTTTCCTGTTTGCTATGGTAGCTATGCTGATCTGGCTACTTTTGGCATTGACTATGAAATCACCGCGTTATCTCAGCACTTATGTGGTTAAGCTGGCTAAGGTACAGGAAGAAGATATTTTAAAGGCAACTGCGGCTTTAACCAGTATCCAGGGTGTGGCAGAAGCAGTGGTCATACCTGAGGACGGGGCGGCTTATTTAAAAGTGGAGCTGCATGCACTGGATAAAGAAGAATTGCTAGAGTATTCCAGGCAATTTTCATAGTAACTTTTCATAACAGCATAAATAAAACAATATTGATAAAAGAGGATAAATAATGGCTGGAGTTAATAAAGTAATCCTGGTAGGGAGACTGGGTAAAGAGCCTGAAGTACGTTATACACCGGACGGCAAGGCAATTACCAATATCACCCTGGCCACATCAGAAACATGGAAAGACAAAAATACCGGGCAGCGTCAGGAGCGCACAGAATGGCATCGCATTGTATTTTTTGGCGGGGTTGCCGGGGTCGCCGGTGAATACCTGCATAAAGGTTCACAGGTCTATATTGAAGGCAAACTGCAGACCCGCAAATGGCAGGATAAAAACGGCCAGGACCGATATACTACAGAAATCGTGGTAGACGGCTTTAGTGGTGTTATGCAGATGCTGGACAGCCGCACCGGTGGCGATACCTCCTTTAATCAGGATAACAATCAGCAGAAGTCCGGCTATCAAAATCAAAATGCTACCCCTCAGCAAAACCAGCAGTTTAATCAGACTCAGCCCCAAAATCAGCCCCAGTCTGCCCCGGCAGCACAGCCGTTAGAGGAAGATTTTGATGATGATATACCGTTCTAGGAGACACTTAAGACCACTTTTGTAAAGAATATCCAAAAGCCTTTGTAAAAACAAAGGCTTTTGTCATTTATAGGAGATGAAAAGTGTAAATTATTGTGAGGCTTGTTTTTAATAAAAATTACTGGTGATATGCTAAAATTAATAATAATCGGAATGATTTTGGGAATGGAGAAGATAATATGGGAAACAGAATATCAGTTTATCTTGATAACTGTTGTTTTAATCGCCCATATGATGATCAAGGTCACCTCTCAATATATCTTGAAACGCAAGCAAAACTGGCTATTCAGGAATTGATCAAAGATAAAGAAGTTTCTTTGTTCTGGTCATTTATGCTGGATTATGAGAATCAGGCAAATCCTGATGAAGTAATTAAAAATGAAATATTTTTATGGCGGGTGATTGCTAAAGATATTGTTACCAGTAGCATTCAATTATTAGATAATGCAAAAACATATATTCAATCTGGTTTAGGTAAAAAAGATGCACTACATTTAGCTTCGGCCATCGAAGTAAAATGTGATTATTTTATTACTGTCGATAAAGGGTTTTTACGAAAGGCAAAGCAATTTGAAAACATTGTAGTGTGTAATCCAATAGAGTTTATTGATATCTGGGAGGATAAAAATGCTATCTGATACAGTAATAAAACAAAAAGGTTTTGAGGCACTAAAAGACAAACTGGGCATAGTCGAAATGGAACGGTTTATTATGTTAATTAATCGCGAGAAATTTGACTATACGAAATGGAGAAAAGATTTATTTGAAAATATGGATATTGAAGAATTAGCAGGGAAAGCCGATGAATTCTCTCAGAGTTTAAAAAAATCCTGAGTCAATATTTTGTAAAGTTTTAAAGCTTATTTGAGGAAATTATTTACAGAATGTTTTATAT
>JALSUJ010000593.1 GCA_027071355.1 Gammaproteobacteria bacterium
ACCTAGACAAAGACGCGATGGAGTCAAAAAACACTCAACTTCTATACATAAGTGATGCTTATGATGATTTTCTTAGGGAAGATTACGATACTAGCAAACGCTTCATCTCTAAAGAGCTTTCAGAATTCTTTGATCAATATGATCCGTGGAGCATAGCGGTTTATCTTCAAAATGAAATTTCAATATACATAAAAGGCAGGGCTGGTGAAGATTTTGAAGTATATAGAAAGTTAGCGCGCGGCAGCACTTCTATTCCTTTGGTCTGTGAAGACGACTTTAATACAATATTTCACATCTTTAATCGTTACCAGAGCAAACTAACAGATTTAAATCTATTTGATAGTGACGATATTACGATTTCCGCACTTCAGGAAACAAGCACACCAATATGGAGAAGAAGAAAGATAAGGGACGGTTTCGATGTGCTTTATATAGACGAAACCCATCTTTTTAATGAAAATGAACTTAGCTTGTTCCACAATCTATTGAAAAGCAATCTAACAAATATTGTGTTTACGATTGATAAGAGCCAAGCTGTAGGTGATTGTTCCATCAATTCCGAAACTATTACAAATGCATTTCGTAACGATGTAAAAGAAGAGACGTATGGATTCGGTACGGTATTTCGTTCAACAACAGAGATTATTGACTTGGCTGGTTGTGTGTTAGCATCAGGTGCAGCAATTTTTTCAAATATGGAAAATCCGTTACATGGCGTCGCAGGTGTGGCTGCAGCGAATAGCAACATCAAATGTCGTCCCCCGTATCTGGTTGATTGCCAAAACAGAGAAGAAATGTATTCGAGCACCTTCAAAGAGGCAGACGCGATCGCAACCCGCCTCAAAGTTAAACTCAGTGATGTGCTCATAGTGCCAGTAAATGACGATGTTTTAGTGGAATTAAAGGAACATGCTGACAAAGCAAACCATGAGTTCGTCAGCATAGAAAAACGGGGTGATGCCGCAGCCGTAAAAGAAGCAGAGAATGAGTCAAAGTATTTGCTAGGCGGCATTGACTATATTGGTGGACTGGAATTCAGCGCGGTCATTATTGTTGGTGCAGATAAAGACAAGTTCCCTCCCCGTGCTAATGCTTTGAGCGGAACTAGTCATTACCTGTTGTATGCATCATTTAATCGTTTATATGTAGCAATAACAAGAGCAAAATGCATTGTAGCATTCGTGTATGAAAAGCCTAAGGGGATAAGCGACACTCTCCAAGCTGCATTTGAACATGGGTTCTTAACCACACAAAAAATGAGCTAACAATGCCGTCAACGCGGACGCATTTTTCGTTCGCTGCGCTCACTACAAATGCGCCGGTTACGGCTGGCGTTATACGAAAAATAATGTAGTAACAAGTAAATAAGTGAAGTATAAAACATGTCATATATATGGAAGTCACTGTTTGTTATTTATACAGCATATGTATTATCAGAATTTTATTTATTCAGTTATT
>JALSUJ010000594.1 GCA_027071355.1 Gammaproteobacteria bacterium
GTGATAGAGCGCGCCTGCAAATTCTATTCTTAGTGGTCTTGCCATAGGTTCAAATTAACACGGCAAAAAGGCAAAAGACAAGACCTGACCCCTTTTTATGTGCTGACCCCTTTTGTTTTCCCCTTTTGTTTTCCTTTTGTTTTTTTTGTTTCTTTATATATTCTCAGCACCCGATTTCTTTATCACCTTCACAATATCAAATACATGCTTATACATTACCAGTGCGCACAGCAGCGCAATCAATGCAATACCACCTGGCACGCTATCATAATTTAGAAGGATATATAGTAATACAGCAGTCGTTCCTAAAAAGACAACTAATCCAGAAATCGTGAGTAATGTGATTTTTTTCTTCATCGTCCTAACTCTGTGCCAACAGCTGTTGATGAGGTAGATATTTGCCAACCAATTGTTATATTCGGTATGGTAGCACCTCTAGTAATGATACTTGACACACCACCCCCAAACATTGACCCAAATAACGATCCATAATTATAATCCCCGTCGTTACAAGAATTACCATCAGATCTTAGTCCCGCTGTTTGACCTGCGAGATTAGTTAATCCAGATACAGCCATGTTTTTAATAACAGCTTGTCTCATTCCACCCGTTACATCACCAGCAAATCCTGACGCAGCCCCAAAAGCTCCAGAACCTATTGCACTTACCCATGCCTCCGTACTTGTAAGAGCATCAAAACCACCTGTAGTGACTGAGCCCAACATCGAGCTTCCAAATCCTAATAAACCGCCGACAACACTACCTGGCACACCGACTTCGCCAGTAGGATCTATGTATTTTAATGGATTGGCATTCGCATAAAAATAAGTATTAACACCACCCGCTAACCCAATCGGATCACTAGTAACATACCGCCCAGTCCCCGGATCATAATACCTAAAGTAGTTATAATAAAACCCACTCTCCCAATCAAAATACTGCCCAGGCTGCCGAATATTCATTACCACCTTAACCCCATCACCATCCACATCCTCATTAACCGATGCATCACCAAAGGGTGTTGCATAAGCCTCCCATACCGAGGTTCCATTTATATCTGTCATTAATTTAGGCGTTCCCAGATCATCATTATGTATGTAATACAGTTGTGTGTTATAGCTGGCAGCCTCACAGGTTCCGGGGGTTAAACCACAATTTACAACTGTCTGGAAATCCGTATTATCTTTTATGCCATCACCATTAACATCATAGGCCGGGTCTGTTGATTTTGAGTAGTTGAAATAATATATCAAAAAGTCTTCTACGCTAATGGAGCCATCATTATCCAGATCCGCATTCAGAAATGGCTCGCCACTATCCGGGCGATGTTCCAGCATTGCCAGTGGCTTAGATTCCATATAAATATATTCCTTTACAACCTTTCCGGTAGGTCCAATTTCAGCCAGCAGTTCACCATTAAGGCCATATAAATATACCTGGCTTTGTCCGTACCCCA
>JALSUJ010000595.1 GCA_027071355.1 Gammaproteobacteria bacterium
ATCAGCGCCAATTCACCTTTTATGTTTGCCAGGGATCTGTGGGCGGAAAGCCGTATTCCGGTGTTTGAACAGGCGGTGGATGTGGGCGGCTATAATGGCGCAGCTCAGGGGCCGCTGCACCGGGTCAGTTTTGGCAGTGGTTATGCGCGCCATTCCCTGCTGGAATGTTTTATGGAAAACCTGCAACATTTCCCGGTGCTATTGCCCATGGGGTTTGATGATAATCCTGCCGCCATGAAACATCTGGGGCTGCATAATGGCACTATCTGGCGCTGGAACCGGCCATTGATTGGCTTTGATGAAGACGGCAGGCCCCATCTGCGAATCGAGCATCGGGTAATGCCCGCTGGCCCCAGCGTGGTGGATAATATTGCCAATATGGCGTTTTATTTTGGCCTGGTGGAATACTATGCCAATCATGAAGTGCCGCCCCATGAACAGCTGCCGTTTTCACAGGCGCGGGATAATTTTTATCGCTCGGCGCAGCATGGGCTGGAAACCCGGCTGGACTGGCCCGGTCGTGAGCATGGTGATATGCGCCATTTAATACTGGATCACTTATTGATACATGCGGAAACCGGCTTGAGACATTTACAGCTGGAGTCATCCGATATTGAATATTATCTGGGCATTATTCAGGCGCGGGCAGAGCGGCAGCAAACCGGCAGTCACTGGCAGCGACAGTTTGTAGAAAAGCAGTGCGCGGATATGCAGCAACTGGTGCAAACTTATTATCGTAATCAGCAAACCGGTGAGCCAGTGCATTGCTGGGATTTCAGGAGCACCTGATTAATTCTGGACGAAACAGTTTGCGTTTAAAATACGTGGCATCAAGGCGTCGAATTGCACACAATAGCAAGCTATTGGGAAGATTCGCAACGCAGAGGCCGCGTATTTTAAGCGTGAAATGTGAGTTTATGAATTATTCAGTGGTTCCTTTATAAGGTAGATTTTAATGCTTGAAGAATACAATGAAATACCCGCAGGTTTTCTGGATGTGAAAATCGAAAACCTGCATCAGGTTTTAGCAAAACCTTCGCTGATTCATTTAAAGGGCAAAAATC
Organism: Gammaproteobacteria bacterium; assembly: GCA_027071355.1. Taxonomy (GTDB): domain Bacteria; phylum Pseudomonadota; class Gammaproteobacteria; order GRL18; family GRL18; genus JANELJ01. The sequence continues at coordinate 1,065 of JALSUJ010000595.1, forward strand.
CCCAGCCCCTTTTTATCTGTACCTTATTGCATGGTAATGAAACCACCGGGCTTTATGCCATCCAGCAATTATTAGGTGAATATGCAGCCAAAGAATTACCCCGTTCGGTATCCATTTTTATCGGCAATATTAAGGCGGCCGAGGCGGGTGTGCGCCGGCTGGATGAACAGGTGGATTATAACCGGGTGTGGCCCGGTACCCATCAGCACTATCTGGCTGAAGCCCATATGATGAAACAGATTACCGAGATCATGGAGCAGAAACAGGTATGGGCAAGTATTGATCTGCACAATAATACGGGCAAAAACCCCCATTACGCCTGCATTAACAAACTGGATAAAGAATTTCTGGTGCTGGCGGATCTGTTCAGCAAAACCCTGGTGTATTTCAC
>JALSUJ010000596.1 GCA_027071355.1 Gammaproteobacteria bacterium
TCTTAGACGAATAAATTCGTCACTACACAGATAGAGCTAAATTTATCAATAACTTATAAGAGTAATAATTGTAGTGACGAATTTATTCGTCTATTTATGGATGGACTTTAGCTAGTGTTGTTTTACCCGTTTGCCTTGCCCCCCCAAAATCAGCACGGCAGGAAAAATTTTGAGTAAAGCATCTATTTTGGTCTGTAAATTTCTTTTTATATACCCCATATCCATATACTACTCTTGGATTTTACTTGTGCAAATAGAGAGATTAGGTTTTAGTTTGTTAAGGAAGAGTTCAAAGTTATTGTTTTATTGGGTAGATTGTGATCGACAGGAGTTTAGCTATATTATTCAATAAGTTCTGTTATATTATAGGCGTTTAGTTATTTTCTGACCGGTTTCTATGCTTTTTTATGTCATTTATAAACATCTCAAAATCGACTAAATGGTTTTCAAGAATGCTTTTAACGATTTCCAGAGAAACATTCTGATAGTCATGTACAGCAATATTTCTAAAACCCACCATTTTTTTCATTTGCTCGGCAGTCTCAGAGAAAATGATCTGATTTTCTTTTAATAATTCAAATACTTCCCGGGAGGTTTTTGGTACACCTAGTTTTCCAAGTCGAATTAGATGTGTGGAAATATCTATAGTTGCCTGTGATGCCCGCTCAAGATTCAGGATAATTGAATCCTGTTTGGTATAATTGCTGTCAAGTTCGTTTTCATACCCCCTGTATTCTTCGTTTATTCTTTTAAGACAGCGCCTGATGGTTTCAATTTTATTCATCAATATGTCATCGGTCATGAATAATGCTCCAGTATCTCGGCTCTGTCTTCATTCAGCTGAATGTAATTGATATAGGCGTTGTCTAAAAACTGTTCTGTTTTTAATGAAGCTTGCTGATAAATAATTTGTCCATGGTGGACAATTTCCAATTTTAAAACATCATTACAGGTCTGCAGGTCCACCAAATCAATATCCCGGTTAAGTCTGGATGCCAGTTTTTCCTGGATATTCCATCGTTGTACATCAGATAGTATATCTGCATTAAGAAAAGCGATATCAATATCACTGTGCTGTGGGTCAAAATGCTCGGAAATATAACTGCCAAATATAATAATTAGTTCAACTGATGCTAGTTCATCTCTTAGGAAATACACAACATCTTTTATAACATGCTGTTTTATATTGTTTTTTTTGCACATAATTAGTAAAAGCTTTAAAAGGGTTTTCCAATTCGTTCTATATGCTCCAGAAGCTCTGGATTATTGATGCTGGAATAAGCAATCAAATCAAACATATAGGGTAATAATAGATCATCAATATCATTACTGATCTGATTTATGGTTTTTAAGTTTAAATGACTCCCTTTTAATGCCAGATCCACATCTGAGCCGGATTTAAAATTGCCTTTGGCTCTGGAGCCAAAGATAATAACCTGTTCTATTTGAGGATATCTGGCAAATACCTCATGTATTTTACTGATTGTGTTTTCCTCAAGACCATATTTCATTGCAAATTTACTGACTATTTTTTAATACATTGAAAGTCTGTTGAAATATAACAAATTCATTAACATATTCATCTAAAATAGCATTTGCAATTTCATTTGCAGTTTCTTCATTATAAGTATGAGATGAGCGATTTCGGTTTTTTATCATATCCATCCACACGTCTCCATTTTTAATCAACCCCAATTTAAATATTTCTCTGGTCGCATCTCTGGAGCCATAAACAGCGGTATTTCCTTTTGATTCAAGAAAATCTTGCATAGTTTTCCAGGCCAGTTCATGAGTATATTCAAATGCCTGAATAAGCCCCTGTCGTTCTAACTCAGAAAGTTCTCTTTGTTTGGCCAAATCTGCCGCACTGTTTATTTGATTTAAGGCTTTGGTAAAATTAGCAAATCTTTGTTGCCAACGGATATCTTGATAGGTCATTATGTAATTGTCCCCCATACTGGATAACAAATCAAAGGCTTAGTGTACTGACATTACAAAACTTTCATGAATATTGTCTCGATAAGCAATGAAATTTTAGTGCAAATATGAAATAATGCGCTCTGCAAAATCGGTGATTTAACAAACTTAATGAAAAATCTTTCCCCTGATGACTATCTGGCACTGACGGCCAATGCCGCCACTTTAGCTGAAGATGGTTATGGAAAAAAAGTGCTGGAGCTCGAAGATCACTCTATCCTTAAACTGTTTAGAGTTAAGCGACTGATTTCACAGGCAAGTTTTTACTCTCCAGCCAGACGTTTTGCAAATAATACACGCAGACTGAAACAGTTAAATATTCCCACCGTATCCATTATCGGCTTATACCGTATAAAAACCATAAAAAGAACAGCGGTACATTATCAGCCCTTACAAGGCATAATGGTTCGGGAATATTTACAGAATTTGATTCAGAATCAGAGCGATATTAACGGTTTTCTTGAACAACTGGGAATATTTATTGCTCAATTGCATGCAAAAGGGATTTTTTTTCGTTCTGCTCATTTTGGCAATATTATTGTTACACCCGATAACGAATTCGGCCTGATTGATATTTCTGATATGAGAATTGGCCATAAAGCACTTTCTCAAAATAAACGACTGAGAAATATGAAACATATTTTACGCCTGAATGAAGATATACAACTAATTGAAAACTCGGATATTATAGAAAAAAGTTACTTACAACATTGCGCTATAAAGAATAAGACGTTTGAACAACAATTTCTGTCTTTATGCCAGAGCCTTAAAACAAAAACTTAATTTTAAAAATTAGATATTATAAATGTCAGACAATATACCCAAAAATACACCCGCTTATATACTGGGCCTTTCCGCTTACTACCATGACAGTGCCGCAGCCCTGATCCACCAGGGTAAAATTATTGCCGCCGCGCAGGAAGAACGCTTTACCCGTAAAAAACACGATGCATCCTTTCCCGCAAAGGCCGTTGAGTACTGTCTTCAAGAAGCTGGAATCAGCCTGTCCGATGTGGGTGATATTGTCTTTTATGACAAACCCTTATTAAAATTCGAGCGGCTGCTGGAAACCTATCTGGCGCATGCGCCCAGAGGCTTTCGGTCTTTTATTAAAGCCATGCCCGTCTGGCTGAAAGAAAAACTGTATTTAAAAAAGGTCTTACGCACGGAATTTGAAGATTTTCTGGGCAAAGGTGAAAAACTCCCTGAGTTAAAATTTGCCGAACACCACCAATCTCATGCAGCTTCTGCCTTTTTCCCCTCACCGTATAAAAAAGCTCTGGTGCTATGTGTTGATGGGGTGGGTGAATGGGCCACTACATCACTCTGGCAGGGAGATGGCAACACCTTGACCCCGTTATGGGAAATTGATTTTCCTCATTCCCTGGGACTGCTTTACTCCGCCTTTACATATTATTGTGGTTTTAAAGTCAATTCCGGTGAGTACAAGCTTATGGGGCTGGCACCTTATGGCGATCCCATATACAAAGACTTAATTCTGGATAAGCTGATTGAAGTTAAGGAAGACGGTTCTTTTCATCTGGATATGAGTTACTTCAATTATGAAGTGGGTCTGACCATGACCAGTGACAAGCTGCATAAACTATTTGATGCACCGCCCCGACAGGCAGAATCAGAGCTGTCGCAAAAAGAAATGGATATTGCCAGTTCTATTCAGGCAGTCACTGAAGAGATCATGCTTAAAATAGCTCATCATGTGCATAAAGAAACCGATAATGACTATTTATGTCTGGCCGGCGGTGTGGCTTTAAACTGTGTATCCAATGGTCGGCTGGAAAGAGAAGGGCCTTTTAAAAATATCTGGATCCAGCCTGCTGCCGGTGATGCCGGTGGTGCAGTCGGTGCGGCTCTGGCTCTCTGGCATAGTCATTATCAGCAGCCGGTGGTGGATGAAAAAGACAATATTCATGACAGTATGGCAGGCAGTTATTTAGGCCCTGAATTCAACAATGATGATATTAAACAGTATCTGGAGTCTCAATCCATACCGTTTCATTATTATGACGATAATGAGTTTTTCCCCTTGCTGGCTCAGAAAATTAATGACGGCAAGGTCGTCGGCTGGTTCCAGGGACGGATGGAATTTGGCCCCAGAGCTTTAGGCGGCCGTTCCATTATTGGCGACCCGCGAAATACCGATATGCAGTCTACCATGAACCTGAAAATTAAATACCGAGAGTCATTCCGTCCCTTTGCCCCTTCCGTTCTGGCAGAAGATGTGAGTGACTATTTTGAACAGCAAACCCCCAGCCCGTATATGCTGATTGTGGCTCAGGTGGTTTCATCCCTGCTCAAGCCGGTAGAAAAAACCAGAAAAGGACTGGAGCGTCTTAAACAGATCCGCTCTACCCTGCCGGCTATTACTCATGTGGATAATTCAGCACGGATACAGACCGTCCATCAGGAAACCAATCCCCGATATTATCAGATATTAAAAGCCTTTAAAGAACTGACCGGTTGTGCAGTACTGATCAATACCTCATTTAATGTCCGTGGTGAGCCGATTGTAGCTACGCCAGAAGACGCTTTTCGCTGTTTTATGCGTACTGAAATGGATGTACTGGTGCTGGAGAACTTTATTCTTTATAAAGAAGAACAATCCGAATTTAAAGACAGCAGCGACTGGCGTAATGAATTTGAACTGGACTAAACAAAACGAGTCTTATATACAATGAAAAATGACAATGAAATAAAAGAAATACGTCAGTTTGCCTGGATAATGGCGGGCATGGTCCTGGTGTTTTTTGCCCTGCTGCTGCCCTGGCTCTGGCACTGGGCCTTTTCATGGACACCTTATATTATCTCCGCAGCTTTTGCCCTGACAGCTTTGCTGGTTCCTCAGGTTTTAGCCCCGGTGCATAAAGCCTGGCTGAAGTTTGCGGAAGTACTGGGTGCCATCAATAGTAAAATTTTGCTTTTTGTCGTATTTTATCTGGTTTTAACCCCGATGGGTTTTGTGGCAAAGCTATCTGGTTTTGACCCCATGAAGAAAAAACACAAGGTAGAGAGCTACTATATTAAGCGTGAAAAAAATATTAACAATATGGAGAATCCTTTTTAATGTTTGAGTTATTTAAAGATTTATGGAGTTTTTTAAAGGTCAGAAAGAAATTCTGGTTATTACCCATTATTCTAATTATGGTGATGCTGGGTGCGTTACTGGTTCTGGCCCAGGGTTCAGCCATTGCCCCCTTTATTTATACTCTGTTTTAACTTTTACTATTACCCCCTCTCCCTCTGGGAGCGGGCTGGGATGAGGGCATAATGCCGGTATTAAAATCATTTAAAAACCTGTTCATTAACCTTTTACTGGTTCTTATTTCAATCCTGATATGCATCCTGTTACTTGAAGCTGGATTCCGGCTCGCGGGTTATCAGCCTATTTATCAGACTTATTCAAAGTCGTCCATGCTGTGGCAATATGATCCGCTGCTGGGCTGGTCACATATCCCCAATTCAGAGGCGGATTATATTGGCCCCAGACCCTGGCCGGTTGAATTTTCTACCCACATACATATTAATTCTGATGGATTAAGAGGGCCGCAAATCACTCCTAAAAAAGGGCTGCGCATTCTTATGCTGGGTGACTCCATTACGGCAGGTTTTGAAGTACCTTTTGATAAAACCTATAGTTTACAATTAGAAGCGATTTTAAATGAACAGTTAAACACGCCCGTTCAGGTCATTAATGCCGGAGTCAGAGGCTATGGAACCGACCAGAGTTATTTGTACTATAAGGAGAAAGGCAAAAATCTGAACGCGGATCTGGTGCTGTTTTTACACGTCAGCAATGATCCGTTAAATAATATTACCCTGCACAGGATGCGCCGGCCATTTGGCAAACCTGCTTTTACTCTTAAGGAAAAAGCCTATGGCTCAGACCTAAATCTTATCGCTTACCCTACTCCGGAATATCCCATTTGTTCTGAGTTTCGAGTCGATCAGGACTCTCACATTAAACGGCTGGATACGTCCTTTAATCGCAGCCTGTGCCAGCTACAGATAAACCTGACCGATTACTCTGCATTTTTTACTTATATCACCATGTTAATCAGACAGCATCCCGATATGTTAAGAAAGCTGTATTTTGCAGCCAGCCCCAAAGCGGCACAGGCAGAGACCTTAAAAACGGTAGAGAAAACCGCTTCAGCGGATATTTTAACCACCAACATTATTCAGCAACTGGCAAAATCCGTTACTGACAATAAAGCCCGGTTTGCACTTTTATTGTCTGCTGATTTAGAACCCGGACAGGTGAATCAGCAATACTTATCAAAATCAGGTATTACAATTATTAAAGCCTCTTCTATATCACCTGATGGTAAAGCCGCGCCACCCTATACTTTTAAAAATGACTCCCACTGGACAGCCAAAGGGCATAGAGCCTTTGCTGAAAAGATTGCCCCAGAGGTAATATCAATACTTTCGGATATGGGCTATCAATAAATGCTTTATTTTAGAGCCTGGTAGTTAATGGAATACAAAATTCCTGAATCACCTTTACGATTACTGAGTTTTTTCAACACAGTAAACTGCTTATCTTGATTAAGAGCTTTTTGCATGTCCAGATCATTATGGTTTACCCATAATAATAAATATTGAACGCCTTTCTGATTCAGATAAGTTAAATTTCTCTGCGTATAAAAATCGGGGATATTTGTAATATCGATACAACGATTTTGTGAGTAATAATTAAACCGTGCTTCATTACAGGCAAAAATGGCCTTTTCTGGCAATTCCTGGACAGCCCATTGAGCAATATCTTTTATTGGCGCTTTTGATGTGCCATGAGTGATAACACTGTCCAGAAATTGGAAGGTGATATATAGAACCAGCAGCCCAAATAACCATTTTTTTCTCGCCTGACTCAGTCTCAACAGCAGGACATCCACATATTGCGTCACAATTAAACCTAAAATAATAACCAGTAACACAATATAGCGGGATGAGACATAAAAACGGGAAAAATTAAGCGACATTAAAACAGCCAGAGCAATAAGTGCAAAATATAAAACAATCCAGGATTCCGGTTTTAATTTAAGCCATTTTTTATACGCCCCTGTTGCCCAAATTCCAGCATAAACCAATCCCATATTCAGCATTACCTTGTATATCAGCATGGTCATTAAACCACTAGCCAGGATCAAAGCTGCATATTTAGCTGAAAAATCATAAAGTAGTACATGCTCTTTAAAATTCTCCACTCCCTGATAAAAACTGCCCAGTAAAAAAGACGGGGATATATAGTCTGCCTGTACCGGCATGTGTTTGATTAAAAATTGCTGAAACTCTGAAGAAAAAACAAACACCAGAGTGACCAGGGTAACAACGGTTAATATAAAACTGCTTGAATAAGCAAATTGAATAACGCGATTTTTAAATAATTTCCCCGGATAAAGCAGAAAAAACAACGGTGCTGCCATAGCAAAAATAATGGCTTCGGGTCGAAATAAAGCAGCCATAAAAATGGCCAGCTGCCATTTGACAGCGTCTACCTTATTGGCAGTCTGAAAAAAAACCAGATAATAATTTAAAGCCAGCAGGGTAAAAGCCCAGAAACCATAACCTCGGATAATATCACCCCGATAATCATTAAAACCGGTAAAAGAAATTATAAATAGTACTGCAACCCATAAACGATGCCTGTTAAAAGCGATGCGGGAATATATTTTTACAAAGGACACACACACGATAACATTGAGCACTGCATTAAGCAGGTAAGCAGAATACTCCAGACTCAAACCAGTAATTTGATGCACCAAAGCAAAAAAAACCGGATAAAAAGGCCAGCTCCAGTGTTTAAAGGCCGCAATAAAACCACTGTCTAAAAATGTTTGAGCTACATTTAAATACAGTGTTGAATCTCGTGAAATAATATCATTGCTGGCTGACAGCCAGACTGAAAGCAGAACACTGGCTATAGCTGTGGCAATAAATAACTGTTTTTCGGTTAATTGTTTCAAAAAAGAAAAAATCCTTTGCTATTTAAACTAAAAAATATTGTATCTATTCAGCATGAATCCCCGTATCAGTCTGTAAGGGTAGTATTTCCGGGGTTTAAATTACGCTGAATAGTTACAAAATGTTTTATTAAATAATATTTTTGAAGCTTAAACAAGCCATTTTTACCAGGGGCTGTTGATCTTTCAGATGTTGGACTGATTTTGAGATCATTTTAGTCCTGATAAGGCATTTTTAGGTATCAATGTATTCCATTGGCCGTAAAAAATAACGCAGACAGGGAAAAAATTGGCCAAAATCGGGCAATAGATAAAAGATTAACAGCCCCTAATAATAGAAACATGCTAAAATAAAAAAAAATATATGGGCTAATTTACATGGCTGAAACTTCCGACTTAACAGTACTTTCTCAATGGCTTTCCCAAAACACAGAGATTACTCTGGCAATTGTCTTTGGCTCTCTCGCCAAAAATACTTTGACAAAACAAAGTGATATTGATCTCGCCATTTTAACCAGACAGCCTTTAACCACTTACAAAAAAAAATATTTGATAGAGTCTTTAGCCAATCTTATGGGCAGACCTGTTGATTTAGTGGATCTGCAAACCGCAGGCGAACCTCTTTTAGGTCAAATTTTAAAATACGGGAAACTGATAAAAGGTGAAAATGAGCAGTTAACATCTCTGGCACTTAAACATCTTTATGCTAATGAAGATTTTATGCCATATGTTAACCGAGCTTTAAAAGAAAGACGTGAAAAATGGATAAAATAGTAATAGAGCAAAAAATTGATTCTATCTTACGCTGTGTCAACAGAATTAAAACACGTCTGCCAGAAACACTTGATATATTTACACAGGATCTTGATGCCCAGGATGTGGTGGTTTTAAATATAAGTCGATGTGTTCAGCTTTCTGTAGATATGGCCATGCATTTATGCACTACATCCAGTAATAAAATACCCCAAACTATGGGACAATCATTTGATATGTTACTGAACATGGGAGTTATTAACGATAAAATTGCGATAAAAATGAAAAAATCTGTGGGTTTTAGAAATATTGCAGTACACAACTATGATGAAATTGATTTAAAATTGACCTACGATATTGCTCATAATCATATAGATGACTTTATTAAATATGTCAGACAAATTCAACTCTATCTCCAACAGTCTTTTAATTCCTGAAACAACCATATCCTGTGAATAAAAAAAATATTCTAATTTTAGATGGTATCAGCGGAATATCTCTAGGGCAGGAAATTGCGGATGCGTTTAATAGTCTGGATACGTTTACTCAATATACTGCCGCAGAAAAATTATCCAGGAGACCATTTTATAAGCCTGTTGCCGCACTAAATAAAGCTATTCAGCGCCAATTTTACAAAAAAGACTTTTATAAACATCCTAAAATAAGTAATAACGCTTTAAAAAAGCTGCTCAATGAGAAAAAACCGGACTTTGTTTTGGTTATTGGTTTTTTATATCGTTTTTTTGATTTGCAGCTGATTCAGCAACTTAAAAATGAACAGGGTTTTAAGCTTTATCTGTATGATACCGACAGTTGCAATCTGTTTAGCAATAAAAGAGAACTGGTTTATTTTTTTACTGAAGAACTGCCATTATATGACCATATATTTTCTTTTTCTAAAACCACCACAGAGTTTATTAATAACAACCATCGGTTAAACGCCTCTTATTTTCCTTTTGGCGCAAATCCTATCACGAGCACTGAAAATACAGATAAAAAACATGATGTACTGTTTATCGGCAGTGCTGATATGCGACGGATTTTTTTACTCGAACATTTAACAGAGCATCAACTTTGTATTTACGGCAGTAAATGGCAACGCAATAACGAGTTGATATCTTCCCGCTTAAAAGAAAAAATTAATTACCAGTCTGTCTGGGGAGATAAATTACATTCCTTATTACATCAGAGCAAAATTATTCTTAATATTACCCGCTCAGGCTTTTATGGCGTAGAAACCGGGGTTAATTTACGTATTTTTGAGACACTTGCTGCTCGCGGCTTTCTATTAACCGAGTATTGCTCTGAATTAAATGAGCTTTTTGAAATAGGCCAGCATATTGAAACCTACAGAGATTCAGAAGAACTCAGGGATAAAGTTAATTATTATCTGAAAAATGATACCCAAAGGGAAAAAATTGCTCTGCAGGGGCATCAATATTTTTTAGAAAAATATACCTGGCAGCAACGAATTAAGGAATTACTAGACAAATTTTAATCCTTTATAAAAAACACGGTATAATATTGCACTTAATCATAATCTGAGCATGAACTAACTAATAGCACGAGCTGCATAATGAAAAAAAATACAATTATAAATATTTTACTAACTTTAGGTGTTATTGCCGGTACTTTTTTAGTTCTTGAATCATTTATTGAAAACCAGCTAATTACTAAAACCCCACTTAAATTTCAATTTTCTTTGCCGGCTGGATTATCTGTCATAGCACAAAGCTCCAAGGCACATCGGATACCCGAAAATTACATTGCCATTGCCGGTGATTCTTATGCTCAGGGAAAAGGTGACTGGTTATTGGAAATTGACCCTAATAGCAATAATCCCTTTAATTCTGCACATGTCTTAAACCAGCTAACGGGCAAAGACGTTATATCTTTTGGCAAAAGCGGTGCCAGTAATATAGAAGGCTGGGTTCAAGAACCCATTGCAAGGTTTCCCTTTATAAAAAGAAACATAGACCATAACATCAAGGAACCTGAGATTATTCTTGCTTATTTCTATGCCGGTAATGATCTATTTGAAAATATTTTACAAACTCGTGAAGAGTTTATTCCTGTATATGGAGAAAACAAATTAAACAACGATCAGGCCTGGAATGATTTTTTTATTAAAGCTATTAAAAAAAGAGAACCAGGTCCTTTTTCCAGTATTGATAGTAATACCGGCTGGTTTCCCAGAGCTGTTTTTAAGGTTATAAAAAAAGAGTTTAAAGAAAAAAAAGTGGGTCCGGATCTGGGTGATATTCATATCAGGGTAACTGGAAAGGTAAATAGTGTCTGGGTCAATAATAAACAGGTAAAAATACCAGATGCTTTACAATCTCCTGCGCTTGAACTCTCTAAATCAGAAACTGATCTGGGTTTTATGATAGCCAAACGTTCATTAGAGTATCTCAAAAACCATTTTAAGAATAGTCGAATTGTCGTAGTTTATATTCCGTCGGTTATTGAATCTTATGCCAGAGTATCAAAGAAAATCAGCATCTCAAATATTTTTACTAAAGTTCCTGGAAAAAGTGTAGAAATACATAGTTCTTCAGAACTTATGCAGCGTAGTGATGAAATGGCTGGCAGGCTTAAAGCCATGAGCGAACGTCTTGGGCTGACGTTTATAGACACACGCCCGGATATAAGAGCCGCATCAGAAAAACAAATTATCCATGGCCCTATTGACTGGAAACACTTTAACAGGGCAGGCTATACTGCCCTGGCTGAATCCATTTATTCCGGACTGAAAAAACAGCATATATTAACAGATAATAAAAAAACTAAGCCTGATTTAAAAGCGCAATAATATCATTGCCTTCATCAAAAAAGCGATAACCCTGTTGCGCTAATAAATCCATACAGGACTGATTGTCCTGTTTAGAAAATACGCTGCATTCATAACGGATAATTTCGGGTTTCAGTTTATTAAAATCGATCATTTTAATAATTTCATAGTCATAGCCTTCGGTATCAATTTGTAAAAAAGATACCTGCTTAACTCCGGTTTGTGAAAACAGTTCATCCAGAGAAATACATTCCACAGATTCTTCAATAATATACTTTTCTATATCCGGCACTTTCCTGGCACCGTCCATTAAATGGCTCTTGTCAAAAGAGGCTATTCCATGACACCAGTCCGGGACATTGGCATCATTTTTTATACGGTAAAGAGGCATGCTCTTTGCAGTTTGATGGATCGCTTTATTGATTTTAATTATCTGAGGCTCTGAGGCATAGTTTTCAGACAGGCGTTCAAACATATCTTTTAAGGGTTCAACAACAATCCCCTTTAAATGATGTCTGATAATAAAGTCATAGGAATCATCTGCCCGTTTTCCATCATTAGCACCAATCTGAACAAAGAAGAAATCTTTATTATCAAGAACGGCTCTGGCAAGAAAGTATTCGATATTAATTTTAATTTGCTTTTTATCGGGATCATTTAAAGCAGGGTTTATTTTTTTTATCTGATATGAAGACCCCTGCAATAATTTATTAACTATTTTTCTTAAACTCATTTTTCACCTGAAATTATTTCCTGCTCATCAATTATGGCTGTTAACTGCTCGGTTGTTACCTGAAAAAACAATTCATTTTGTCGGATTGCTTTACGCAGGAAATCATCGTTACCCATAACAAATTTCTCACGCCCGATTAGTTTTGCCTGCACTATCTGCCTGAATCTTTTTTTCCATCCTATGGGCGTCTGTAGATCATGCATCATGGTTAATGACATTAATTTATTATTTTGCATATTTTTATCAAGTTGATATGAAACCGGAAATATTGTTGCGTTAGTTTGGTTAAATTCCGGTGCCAGTGAATGCAAACTGCCTGATAAGCCAAAGGGAAACATATCGGTATGATTATAGTGGTTTGCATACAGTAAAAATTTCGCTGTCAGCTGATTTTTTTCACATGCCTGTAAACAGGCTATTGTAGCATAGCGATGATCACTATGAGGATCCATGTCCGGATGTGCGGTCATAATCACATCTGGTTTTTCCCGCTCTAGAATTTCCTGTAAATCCTGAACCAGATTATTCCAGCTGGCCACAACAGACTTATCTGTTTTTAGGGATATCTGATTATAGCTGCGAAAATACGCCGGCTCATCAATACCTGCTGTTAAGGAACTGACTTTTTTATCTGGAGACTGATACATGGTTTTTAAGGTCAGACAGAAATAACCCAATTGCATGACTTTATCTGATTTTAAGCCTGCCCAGAGCGGCACACTGACACTATCCCACGCCCTTAAACGACCTTTTAAGCGGGATGCTTCCTGTTTAGAACGGCTAATGGATTCATAATAGTCTGCTTCCACTTCACCCGCAGTCAGGGTCGCTATAAAACTATTATTCTGACTATAGACACCAAAGGCTGCAATCTCTGCATCATCTGCATGAGGAGCAATCAATAATACTTTTTTATTACTTAAATCCGGCCGGGAAAAACCATGTAAAATGGCTCTGGTATTGCTTAATCCACAATAGTGAAAACCCAGTTTGATCTTTTTATCTGACTGAGTTTCATTAATATGAGAAAGATTAACAAAACGTCGCCCTTTCAGGCCCCGTTCAAAAAACTGTGTTTGTACTGCTGATGACGATTCAAGCGTAATAGAGGGATCAAAAATGTATCCTGGAAAATGACTGTTTAGCTCAAGTTCCAGCAATAAGGTTTTGTCTTTATATTGTTCTTGCCAGTTAATTTCAAAATTTTTCAAATCAATAGCCTGGGAAAAATCAGACTTAAGATTATATTGATAATCCTGTTTTACATTATAAAAAATATGGTCAGACCATAAAAGTTCGTGCAGCAAATAAAACAGAGCGACAAAAAAAACAGCAGATAGATAGAATGAACTGACCAGAAGAATGCCTGTCAATATTAAAACCACCAGCAATTTATACTGATTTAACTGCTTCTTTTGTTTATTAAATGCAGTCTGCTGTTTATGATGCTGCATTTAATACCTGCTTTAAAAAAGGGAACGGTAATTGGCGAAATTTCTCCCTGGCAACAGAATCAGTAAATTCCTGTTTTAAACGCGTCTGCATTTTTTGTTTCAGGTTCTGTAATAACTGTTCATCCCTGTTTCTAATGGCAAGCATATGTTTTACCAGTTGTTCGGTATCGCCCCGTTTAAACAACAATCCGCTATCCATCACCACCTCCCCTGCTCCGCCTTCCCGGGTTGAAATAACCGGTAGCTCTGCTGCCATCGCTTCCAGCAATACCATACCAAAAGGCTCATAATCAGAGGATAAAACAAAACAGTCAAAGGCTTTTAGATAATGAGCAATATGAGGTTTACTACTAATAAATACCTTTTTTTCCAGTTTTAATTCTATAACAAGTTGCCTAAGCGACTGTTCAAGACGTCCCTTGCCGTAAATAATTAATTGGGCATCTGCTTGCTGTTTAACTACGTTTGCAAAGGCTTTTATTAATGTCGCCTGATCTTTATCAGGATGTAATCGTCCTATATTGACATAGTAATAAATGTTTTCTTCCAGGGATAATTCTTTTCTGGACTGTGTCCGACTTAATTGCTGTTTTTGTAAGCCATCCAGATCAATTCGATTATACAAGGTCTGAATCTGTTGTTCTGGAAAATAGCGAAGAAAATGGCGCAAATTATCTCTTATCGCATTAGATACGCCCAGCAGAAACAGTTTGTTTTTATTACGCCAGGCAAAGAAACGACGGGACAGCCGTTTATAATCATCAAAGGCATGATGTACCCCAATCACATTAATAGCCTTAAGATGACAGGCAATAAATACGGATTTATAGCGATGGGCTATGACAAATTCAAACTTATAATTCCGGGCAATTACTTTAATCTGTTGAATTTGTTTACGCTTAAGCCCGCGTAAGTCTTTTGACGTGTTTTCCAGAAAGATCACCTGCTCAGAAGCCACTTCATCAATTACTTTCTGCTGTTTTTTACCTATTAAAAAAACCGTAATAACCTTAAAATCACTGTCTTTAAAAAGGCTGGCATATTGTCTGGCCACATCCCCGAACGGGGCATCATAACCATGACAAAGCTGCAGGATATAGTGGGCCATTTATTTTGTCACCAGTATGTCCTGCATAATTAAATATTGCAGATCTGAGCCATAAAACATATTTAAGGCGTCTTCAGGGGTACATACTACCGGCTCACCACGGCGATTCAGTGAGGTATTTAAGACCACACCATTGCCGGTTAAAACTTCAATTTCTTTAAGCAGTGCATAGTATCGGGGATTAACCGATTCTTTCACCGCATGAGCACGGGCCGTACCATCTTCGTGTACCACCTCAGGGACTCGTTCTGCCCAGCCGTCATTGACCTCAAAGGTAAAAGTCATAAACGGTGCCGGGTGATCGGTTTTCAGCATTTTCGGAGCAACACTGTCCAGCATACTAGGACAAAATGGCCGCCAGCGTTCACGGAATTTAATCTGTTCATTAATCCTGTCCGCTACACCGGGAATACTGGGGCAGCCCAGAATACTACGACCGCCTAAAGCTCTGGGTCCAAATTCCATACGCCCCTGAAACCAGGAGACCGGGTTACCATCAGCCAGAATTTTAGCAATGGTTTTGGGCACTTCATCCAGCTGCTGATATTTTACCGCTTGCTGGTCTTTGGTCTGGTAATTCTCACAGGCTTCAATACACTGCTCATTGGTAAATTCCGGCCCCAGATAAACATGTTCCATTTTTTCCAGTTCTATGCCTCTGGAGGCAATCACATAGGAGGCGGCGCCAATGGCGGTTCCGGCATCCGAAGCGGCCGGCTGAACAAACAACTCCTTTACCTCATCCCGTTGTATAATTTTCTGGTTCAGTTTTACATTTAGAGCGGCACCCCCGGCAAAGGCAATTTTACCGGTTTCTTTAATAATATCACCCAGATAATAATCCATCAGTTTGAGAGAAATATCTTCAAACAGTTTCTGCATGGAGGCGGCATAATCCACATAGGGATCATCAATTTCATCTCCTTTTCGTTTAGGACCCAGCCAGTCAATTAAAGCCGGTGAAAAATAATAGCCGATACCGTTTTCTTTATAACGGCGCATACCAATGACATTTACCAGTCTGGTATTGACCTTAAAGTCCTTACCGTCAAAAGCAATCAGGCGGGAAAAGTCATATTTATCGGGATCACCATAGGGTGCCATGCCCATGACTTTAAATTCACCATCAAGCATTTCAAAGCCCAAATATTCGGTAATGGCACCATACACTCCGCCCAGTGAGTCGGGATCATAAAATTCTTTAATTTTATGAATTTTGCCGTTTTCCCCATAACCAAAAAAAGTGGTGGCATACTCCCCTTTGCCGTCAATTCCCATAATAGCCGTTTTTTCTTTAAAACCACTCAGGTGATAGGCACTACTGGCATGTGACAGATGATGCTCAACGGATTGAAACTCAATAGCTGACCAGTTAATTCCCACTTCTTCACACATGGCTTTGATATAACCCACATAGCGGCGATACCGGCGATTGCCGTTAAACAGAGCATCCAGAGCTCTGTCCGGTGCATACCAGTAACGTTTGGCATAATGCCATCGAGCCGGGGTAGACAGGTCTATTTGTGCATAGGGAACGGCCACTATATCGATTTGATCGGGCGTAATACCAGCATAATCCAGACAGAAACGGGTCGCCAGTAAAGGCATTTTACCCTTGGCATGCTTATCTCTGATAAAACGCTCTTCCTCTGCCGCGGCAACCAGTTTGCCGTCTATAAATAGTGCAGCGGAGGGATCGTGATTCAAAGAGCCGGAAAGCCCGAGTGTGATCAATGGCACTAAATATTCCTTATTCCAGGATTGGATATTGATAAAACAGCCATTTTAGCAATTATTTGCTCAGGAAGTAATAGCTCGGATATTTTTTAACATATGCTGCAAATCATCCTGCCAGTGTACCGGTGAAATAGAGAAATTTTGCTGTAGTTTTATACCATCCAGCTTTGAATTAGCCGGACGCTTAACCGGAGTGGGAAACTCTGATGAAGGAATGGGGTTTAGTTTCATGGTTTTTGTGATTAAACCCAGATTTTTAGCCTGCTGAAAAATTTCTCCAGCAAACTCATACCAGGTAACACCCGGATCACTTTGAAGATGGTAAGTTCCCCAGGGACATTGTGACTGGTTAAAGGTATCAGCGTCCAGAATATCAAGCAGACACTGACTGATAGCTATGGCAGAGGTGGGTGCACCAAATTGATCATCTACAATACTGAGTTCATCACGCTGTGCTGCTAAACGCAGCATGGTTTTAACAAAATTATTGCCCTGTTCTCCAAATACCCAGCTTACTCGCACAATAATATGTTTTGGCCATATTTGCTGAATTTTTTGATCACCTTCCAGTTTGGAAGCGCCGTAAACGCCCGTTGGGTTGGGGGTATCTGCTTCTGTATAGGCGCTTGCTTTTTCACCGTCAAAGACATAGTCGGTTGATATATGTAATAAGGGTATATTCTGTTTTTGACAGGCTTTAGCCAGGTTTTCACTGCCCATAGAATTAACAGCATACGCCAGCCCGCTTTCCTGCTCTGCTTTATCCACTGCCGTATAAGCGGCTGCATTAATTAATACCTCGGGTTGAATCTTTGCCAGAGTATCCAGCACTTGTCCCGCATCGGTAATATCCAGCTCTGTGGAGCCAAAACCATAGACCTGATGTTTTCTGTTATGAGCCTCTTTAAGCAGCTCGCTGCCTACCTGCCCCTGGGCTCCGGTAATTAGTATCTTCATTAGAGTTAATCGTATAAATTATGCTGGTAGTTAAACAGATCGGTGGCATCCTGCAGTAACGGCTGATGTTTATCTTTTTCTGATAACAGCAGTTGTTCTGAGTCCAGTTGCCAGTCAATTCCCAGTTGCGGATCATTAAACTGAATTCCCCGATCACATTCAGGGGAATAATAGTTGTCTACTTTATAAGAGAATATAGCCGTCTCAGATAACACCACAAAGCCATGAGCAAAACCTCTTGGAATAAATAACTGATGCTTATTGTCAGCCGATAATTCCGCCGATACATGCTGACCAAATGTGGGAGAACCGGTTCGGATGTCCACGGCAATATCCAGCACTTTACCTTCAATCACCCTGACCAGTTTGCTTTGAGCATAAGGCGGTAATTGATAATGCAGTCCTCTAAGTACACCATAACTGGAACGGGATTCATTATCCTGCACAAAGGTGGTTTTTATACCAGTTTGCTGTTCAAAAGCATCGACCCTGAAGGTCTCCAGAAAATATCCCCGCTCATCGCCAAACACTTTGGGCTCAATACGAATAATATCCGGAATTCTGGTTTTAATGAAGTTCATTATTTCTCTTGTTAAAGTTATTTTTGTTACAGCCTCATTTGATTAAACAGATAGCTTCTTTTGAACAAATCCTAATCCGATCCATCCATTCAGGTTTATCCATTTCCTGAGGGTAGTATGGGCCATAAGAATCAATCACCTACCTGATCAGCTATCATACCCATACACTCTATAATACACAACTGGATGTTTGACATCCTCCCCTCCCTAAAGATGTGTATTTCCGGACAGCCATCATTTGAAAATTAAATAATGGCTGTCCAATTCTGCTTTCTGCAATTCTGTTTCCTAAAGAAACTCATTCGGCATTATTGGCTGGGCTATAAAACCGGTGATATTACAACGGATTATTCTGCAGTTTAAATTCTTGAGCTGATAGATGCTGTTGCCAGGACTGTGGAAGATAACTCCCGTAAATCTCCCGCACTGACGCTGCTGAGAGCGATTTTCAGGCAATAAAAAAGCCTGACTTCTTTCACCTAAGCGATTGAATATCAAGCTTTTATCAATTTGGTAGCGGGGGCAAGATTTGAACTTACGACCTTCGGGTTATGAGCCCGACGAGCTACCAGGCTGCTCCACCCCGCAACTGATGGAGGGTATTATACGGTCTTTTTTGTCAGATGCAAGGGCTATTTAAT
>JALSUJ010000597.1 GCA_027071355.1 Gammaproteobacteria bacterium
GCCGCGAATGGCTTTTGCTGCTTTAAAAACTGCCTTTTTACTGACCCACAATACCGGTTGAGACTGATTGTGAGGTTGAAAATCCAGTAATTGAGCACCATAAAGACTAATACGAGCCTTCGCAAAATCATTATTAATTTCCATAATAATGAAGTCTTCTGGTGTTGTTACAAATTTAACCTGATTGTTTAAAGAATATTTTTCATTAAGCTTTTGAATCATAATAATTGATTTCCGACATTACAAACTGACTTTAATACTGTTAAAGTTGCATACTGTTATAGTTGCTTGTATTCAGTAAAAATGTTAACAAATAATCTCATATGAATATATAAAGGATATTGTCATGATTCGTCACCTGAGTAAAGTGTTCCTGCTGAGCTTATTACTCGTTCCTGCTATTGCATTGGCTGATATCGCCGTTTTAATACACGGCTTTCATGGTTCCAGCAATTCCTGGCGTAAAACAGGGATTGTACAGGTACTGGCCAGCAACGGCTGGAAAGATGCCGGTTTATATGTGCCTGTCTATGGTAATATTGCCTTTGCCGGTCAGCAATTAAGCGCGTCCTCTAAAAAACAGCTGGTAACAGCTGAACTACCTTCAGATGCCCCGATAGAGATTCAGGCTGATTGGCTTAATCAGTATTTGATGGATATTCACAAGCGCTTCCCGGATCAGATGATCCATCTGGTGGCACACTCAGCCGGAGGTCTGGTCGCTCGTCTGGTTCTGGTGCGCAATCCTGATTTGCCGGTTGTCCAGCTTATTACCATAGCTACTCCGCATCTAGGTTCTTCAATTGCAGAGTTTGCCAGATACGCTAAAGACACACCCGTTGGAATTCTGGCTCCAATAGCCGGTATTGATGAACTGGATGCATCCAGAAAACTTTTTAAACAACTGAGTCGTGAGAGAAAAAATTATTTTCTGTTCTGGCTCAATCGTCAGCCTCATCCAGATATCGCTTATACCTCAATAATCAGGGCAGACGGGTCGCTTTTGAATGGTGATATATTTGTACCCTCTTATAGTCAGAATATGGCCTTTGTTCCAGCCATTGGTAACCGTTCTAAGATGATATTAACTCCGGGAGATCACTACCTGAAACTGCCTGACGGCTATTTATTGCTTAATCTGCTGCCTTAGGAGCCCCTGGCCAAGGAAACAACGTTCTGGAGGGGCAAAAAGGCTTAAACGAAACATTGACTAATTTGACTCAAGACATATCAGCCATGATAATAAGTCTTTAACTTTACCAGTGGATTGTTATGCCCCCCAAAAGTCGTTATTTTCAGGATATTGAGAAATACCGCCAGGATATGCTTATTAAAGCTGAACTTTGCGGTTTCCCCATGCAATTTTCCACTACCTGGGGTTTATTCTCACCCAAGGCTATTGATGAAGGCTCTCGATTAATGCTGGAGCATATTAAAGTTGAGCCAGATGATCAATGTCTTGATATAGGCTGTGGTTATGGTCCCTTGGGGCTTACCATTGCTAAACAGGCAACTGAGGGAAAAACCATTCTGATTGATAAAGACTTTGTGGCTATTGATTATACCAGTAAAAATATTCAACTTAACCGGCTGGATAATTGTGAAACTTTCTTAAGTAATGGTTTTAATCAGGTGGGGGAAAAACATTTTAGTTTAATTGTTTCCAATATCCCGGCCAAGGTAGGCAACGAATTATTAAGTCTGTTTCTTTATGATGCCTGTCAGCATATGGAGCCAGGCGGTCGGTTTTATGTAGTTACCATCAGCGGGATCCGCAAATATATTGAACGCTCTTTTAAAGAAGTCTTTGGAAATTACAAAAAAGTCAAACAGGGTAAAACCTATACTGTGGCTATGGCTATTAAACAATAACCATAGCCATTTTTCTTAAGTCCCATATCCCAGAGTAAGGGAATACGCAAAATAGACACTATCTAAATAAAAACGAGTTGTTATGAATTTTAAGCCTTCGGGTATTTTCTTTATTATTTTTTCTCTGCTGCTGATTTTATCAGCTGGATGCAGTGATGATAAATCATCATCTGGCAAACAGAGCAAAGATTCCACCCACTTTAACCAATCCCCCGATAAAACCACCCAGGCAGTGCAAATAAAAAAACAGTCTGATGATGACTGGCCAGGCATTATAAAATCGGGAGTTTTACGGATTATTACCCCTTATTCGTTTAAGTTTAATCAACAGACCGCAGACAAACCTCTCAGCTATAATAGTGAATTAAAATTTATTGTGGATTTTGCCCGTTTCCATAAATTAAAACCGGTTTTTATTACGGTGAAGGAATTTTCTAATTTAATACCATCGCTTATTAATGGCTACGGTGATGTTATTGTGGCCAACTTAACCGTTACAGAAGCACGACAAAAACTGCTCCATTTTACCAATCCTGTTTCATATTCAATTGAAAATTTAATCGTTTCACAGAAAATGACCAAAAAGCTGAAACGGAAAAATCTTGGCCGTTTAAAAATTGGGGTACGAAAAAAAACCACGTTCTGGAATACCGTACAGCAGCTTAAAAAAGATAATCCGAAACTACAGCTCATTGAGCTTAATAATACCACTAGCGAAAACGAAAAATTTGACAAGGTGGTTTCCGGTGAACTGGATGCTGTGATTGAAGATAGTAATCGCCTGGATATGTTTTTAACTATAAGAAAAGATATTAAGTCCGCTTTAAACCTTACCAGAGAACAGCCTATTGCCTGGGCTGTACGAAAAAATAATCCGCAATTATTAAGTCAGCTTAATGAATATATTAAAACTCAGCGTCTAAACCGTACTATTCAAAATATTCGAACCGGTGATCTTAATATAATAAAGAAAAATCGGCAGCTTAGACTCATTACCCGAAATAATGCATCCACATATTTTATCTGGAAAAACCAGATAATGGGTTTTGAGTACGAACTGATTAAGAAATTTGCCAAACAGCAGAAAGTGTCCTTAAAAGTGCTGGTGGCCAGTGATTTTCAGGAAATGATGCAATGGCTTGAACAGGGATATGGCGATATTATTTCTGCCGGTCTGATAAAAACACCGAATCGTGAAAAATTTCCAGTTAAATTTTCAGATCCTTATATGTTTGTTCAGGAAGTGATTGTGCAACGAATGGATGAACCGGCAATAAGCTCTCTGGAACAGCTTAAAGGACGGGTCTTTTATGTCCGTCAAAGCAGTTCATACTGGAATACCCTGAACAGAATACAAAATGAATTAAAAGCAAAAGACATTACGTTTACCATAAAAACCGTTCCAGAGATGATGGAAACTGAAGAAATCATTAAAGAGGTTATTAATGGTAAATATGATCTCACTGTTGCCGACTCCCATATCGTTGCCATTGAGAAAAGCTGGCATACTAAACTAAACGCAACACTGCCATTAACGGGTGAGCATGGCCATCGATGGCTGGTTCGTAAACAAAATCCCGAATTACTTAAGGCGCTTAATAAGTTTATTAAAAAAGAATACAAGGGGCTTTTTTATAATATTACCTATAATAAGTTCTTTAAAAATTCCCGTAAATTATTTGATGCCAAACAACGTGATCTGAATGAAAATAAAATCTCTCAATACGATGATCTGATAAAAAAGGTAGCCAGAGAATACGGTTTTGACTGGCGTTTGATTGCAGCACAGGTTAATAAGGAAAGTCAGTTTAATCCTAAGGCAAAATCCTGGGCCGGAGCCAGAGGTCTTTTACAGGTTATGCCCAGAACCGCTAAAGAGGTTGGCATAAAAGATATGCATAAACCGGAAGATGGACTACGAGCTGGGGTAAAATATATGGCCTGGATACGCAAACAGCTACCCGATAATTTAACCCCCGATGTCAAAGTCTGGTTTACCCTGGCTGCCTATAATGCAGGATTGAGCCATCTTAAAGACGCCCGTATTTTAGCTCGGCAACAGGGCCTCAATCCTGACCGCTGGTTTGGACATGTAGAAAAAGCATTTTTACTATTGTCTAAACCCAAATATCATAAAAAAGCCCGTTTCGGCTATGTGCGGGGAATAGAACCGGTAACCTATATAAAAAGGATTCAGGTTTTGTATCAGCTATACAGTAAAAAATTCCCGAATGAGGAACACTCTTGAATTCAACTGCAGAACAACTCAGCATTAAAACCCATGAAGGTTTTTCTTTTAGTCAGATTATTGCTTCAGCAACACAGTATAAAAAAGAACTGGTTTTTGCCCATATTCTTGCTGTTATTGCTGCCCTGCTTTCAGTACCCATCCCGCTAATACTACCCTTAATGGTCGATGAAGTGCTGCTCAATAAACCAGGCTCAGCCATAGCAGCTATGAATATCATACTGCCTTCATACTGGCATACTGCCAGTATATATATTATTACCGCATTACTAACATCGGTACTGCTCAGACTGTTTGCCGTAGCATTAAATGTCTCGCAAATGCGTATTTTTACTATTATTGCCAAATCAGTCACTCTATCCATGCGAGAAAAACTGGCACGTTATCTGAAAAAGATTGCTATTAACGAATACGAAACCATTGGCAGCGGCGGCTTTGCTTCACATTTTGTCACCGATATAGAAGTGGTTGACCAGTTTATCAGTGCCACTATTAGTAAATTCATTGTTGCTGTTCTGTCTATTATCGGTACGGCTATAGTACTACTATGGATCAACTGGCAGTTGGCTCTGGTGTTATTATTTTTTAATCCCCTGGTTATTTACATTACTATACTAATGGGCAAGCGGGTTAAGAAACTTAAATTACGTGAAAATAATGCCATTGCCATTTTTCAGCAGGCACTGGTGGAAACACTGGATGCCATACATCAGATCCGTGCTGCCAATCGTGAAGAGCACTATATTAAAACGCTCATTAATAAAGCAGTTCAGGTAAAAAAACATTCTATAGCCTATTCCTGGAAAACCGATGCGGCCGGTCAATTATCGCATGTGGTTTTTCTCTTTGGTTTTGACGTTTTTCGTGCCCTGAGTATGATGATGGTACTGACATCAGATCTTTCCATCGGCCTTATGTTCGCCGTATTTGGTTATCTCTGGTATATGATGGGCCCGGTGCAGGAAGTTCTGAATATCCAATACGCCTATTTCAGCGCCAGAGCATCCATAAACCGGCTCAATAAAATATTTGCCCTGCAGCAGGAGCCGGTTATTATCTGCAAAAAAGATCCCTTTAAAAACAGACAGACCGTGGCCATTCGTCTGGAAAACATCTGTTTTAAATATCCTGAAAAAGAACAAAGCATTAATGTCAGTGAGGC
>JALSUJ010000598.1 GCA_027071355.1 Gammaproteobacteria bacterium
AGCAAAAGGCCAACTGCTTGGCGTTTTGTAGCCGACGCACCAAACTGTTATGCGTAGCATCAAGTGCGGTAGTTCTCTCAACTTTCGACTTTCAATACCCTTAAAATCGGGTCATATAGATCAATATATACACAGAACGACCCAAGTCACGATATAAAGTTTCAATACCCTTAAAATCGGGTCATATAGATCAATTACATAACGCTAGAATGGCAGCAGACGCCATCACCGTTTCAATACCCTTAAAATCGGGTCATATAGATCAATGGCAGCTGTTGTAGTGTGTAGTTTTGGGGCAGTCGTGTTTCAATACCCTTAAAATCGGGTCATATAGATCAATTTTGTGTTAATGATGACGGAGATAAGGCAGTTGCGGAAATGTTTCAATACCCTTAAAATCGGGTCATATAGATCAATAAAATAAGGCAGTTGCGGAAATTCCAAGTGGTGAAGACAGTTTCAATACCCTTAAAATCGGGTCATATAGATCAATGCGGAATTGCCAAGTGGTGAAGACATAGTTCTTGTTTCAATACCCTTAAAATCGGGTCATATAGATCAATGAGACAGTCGTATTACAGCTTTAGCAAGAGGGTTGGTGTTTCAATACCCTTAAAATCGGGTCATATAGATCAATGCAAAGACTCCGCATATACACTATTGAGATATCGTTTCAATACCCTTAAAATCGGGTCATATAGATCAATAAATATGCAGATGTCGTAACGTGGAATTTTTCAAGATTGTTTCAATACCCTTAAAATCGGGTCATATAGATCAATACAATAGAAACCATTCACCATGATGGGGTGTGGGTGCGTTTCAATACCCTTAAAATCGGGTCATATAGATCAATGGACGATAGTGGAGACATCGTGACATCACGTCATCGTTTCAATACCCTTAAAATCGGGTCATATAGATCAATCGTAACCTAGCTGAGCTATCAAACCCATTAGCTAGTTTCAATACCCTTAAAATCGGG
The DNA here is from genome assembly GCA_027071355.1 of Gammaproteobacteria bacterium. Lineage (GTDB taxonomy): Bacteria > Pseudomonadota > Gammaproteobacteria > GRL18 > GRL18 > JANELJ01. The sequence continues at coordinate 986 of JALSUJ010000598.1, forward strand.
TCATATAGATCAATAGATGGGCATATAATGATCCAAGTGACCGAGCTCATATGTTTCAATACCCTTAAAATCGGGTCATATAGATCAATATCGGAAGTTCTGCAACTACTGTTGCCAGCGATAAGTTTCAATACCCTTAAAATCGGGTCATATAGATCAATATCGATGTGTCGTTTTCCCATAACTTCTTGCAAAGTTTCAATACCCTTAAAATCGGGTCATATAGATCAATTGTTAAGGTTAAGAAGGAACTTGGCAAGTTACTATACTTGTTTCAATACCCTTAAAATCGGGTCATATAGATCAATAATAGCCTATTCTACGTACTCTTTAAGAAAACTCAGTTTCTCTAAAATGGTTTAACAGTGCTAAATTAGGGAACTCGAACAAAAAGTTCGTAAGTCTCTGTATTTAAAAATGCAAAACAGGGGTATTCTGACACCTCTAAGCTTAGAAAGCCCTAAAAAT
>JALSUJ010000599.1 GCA_027071355.1 Gammaproteobacteria bacterium
TCCTGTGACCCTGCTCAATGGCCAGGAAGTTTCTGAAAAAGATTTTGCTAAACAGATGAAAGTCATGTTTACTCCCACATTAATTGCTCTGGATAGCCAGGGTAAATCCCTGTTTCGGATGAATGGGTATTATGCGCCTGATAAGTTTACCATTGTGCTGGACTATCTGTTAGAGCTAAAACAAAAAAAGGCTTCAGGTTCAGAACATTTCCCATCATTTAAAACGTATTATCAGCAGCGACTGGCTGAAAAACAAAATACCCGCTCAAAACCATCCGGCTTGCATAAAGAAGAATTTATCTATCAGGGTAATAATTTACAGACTTTAATTGAAAACAGTAAGCGTCCGGTTATGCTGCTTTTTGAGCAAAGCAATTGTCCTGAATGTACAGAATTACATGGTGATGTATTCAGACGTCTGCCGGTATATAAAAAACTTAAACAATTTACTATTGCCCAGCTAGATATAAATTCACCTGAAAAAATAGTGACACCTGAAGGCAAAACAATGTCGCAGTCAGACTATGCTGAACAATTGAATATTCAGTTTACACCCTCTATTTATTTTTATGAGGTGGGTAAAAAAGGTGCAAAACATAAACCGGTATTTCGTTCTGAAGCGTATTTAAAAAGTTTTCATTTACAGGCGTTGTTTGATTATATTCTAAGTAAGTCCTATCTTAAAGAACCTGAATTTCAGCGTTATGTACAGCAATATACTGATACACAAAGAAAGCAGGGAAAGGAAGTAGATTTATGGAAGTAGAAAATTGTATATCATGCTGTGGGCAGGATGTCCATGCTTCTGGATTGTTATGCCTGAGCTTTCTTTATTAAAATATAAACGGCACCGGTGCCACCATCTCTGGGCCGGGCTGAAGAAAAGGCTAATACATCAGGATGCTGACGCAACCAGCTATTGACCCTGTTTTTTAAAACCGGCTGCTCTACATTGGCGCGATAGCCTTTACCATGAACTAATAATACACAACGCATCTGACGTTGTTGGGCAAAATGAATAAAATCCTGTAAATCCTCTCTGGCATTATCTATGGTCAGACCATGTAAATCATGGTGGTCTTCAATCGGGAGCTTACCCTGTCGCAATTGTTTTTGTAGTTTTTGCTGAACACCGGCGCGTGCAAAAAAAATAAATTCCTCTCCAGATACATTGGCTGTTTCCTGATTATCGGATAGAGGGCTGTTTTGTACTGGTTCAGAATAGTCTTCATGGTCTCGAAAAGGACGGGTGTTTGTGGGGTGGGCATAAAGATCTATCCGATCATTTTTTATCGGTTTTACCCCCTTCAGGGCATCCTGAAAACTGAAATTATCGTCATCTGACGGTTTTTTACTCATAAATTCGTGAAATATCTGAAAAAAAGGCTGCAAATGTATGAAAATTAGTAAATTTTAAGTATTATCTCATGGTTTCAATTAAATTAA
>JALSUJ010000600.1 GCA_027071355.1 Gammaproteobacteria bacterium
TGTAAGTATTTTGTAATATTTCTATTGCTTTAATAAGTTTATCAGAAACTACTTTTATGGTGTTTCTGAATAATTCTAAAAATTAAGGTGATACGATGAATAAATATAAACGATTAAGTACAGCAGTTATTATTGCATGTATGGGAAGCGTAACAACATCTGTCTATGCAGCCACTAATGCTGAACTGGAAGCTCAGGTACAGCAATTACAGAAAGATCTGCTTGAGATGAGAAAGCTTATGCAGGAGGTCAGAAATAACCAGGTGAGTAAACAGGATGTTGAGGGTATTAAGAAACGGGTTAATAAAGTGGCCAAAACTCAGCTTGAGACAGAAAATTCTGCCTCTCAGGTCCATTTAGGTGGTTTTGCCCAAGTTAATTATACTGCCAACGATCGTAGTTATAAAGATGCCAATGGGGTTAAGCAGGAAAAATATAACGCTTTTTCAAAAACTCAGTTTTCACCTATTTTTCATTATGTATACAATGATTTGTTAATGTTTGAATCTGAATTGGAACTTGCTATTCAGGATGATGGAACCACAGATACTTCTGTTGAGTATGCTTCTGCTGATTTAATTATTAATGATAATGCAACATTGATAGTAGGTAAATTTTTAAGTCCTCTTGGACAGTTTAGACAAAATCTGCACCCGGGCTGGATTAATAAATTGCCTTCTGCACCGGCTGGTTTTGGACATGACCAGGCTGCTCCAGTTGCTAATATTGGTGCTCAATTAAGAGGTGGTTTTTATGCTGGAAATACCATGTTTAATTATGCGACATATGTAGGTAATGGACCTAAGTTAAGTTCTGGTGGACATGGAGGTGAAGGTATTGGTATTGAAGCCGGAGGCAGTACAGAAAATGATAACAATGAATTAACTTATGGTGGCCGAATTGGATTTATGCCTATATCTACTGTTGAGATAGGCGTTTCCGCTGCTACGGGTAAAGCAGCTTTAAGCTATTATGATGATATAGAGGCAGTTGATCGTACTGAGAAAAACAGGGATTATGATGTCTATGGTGCTGATTTTGTTTACAATTTCAAAGGCATGCAGGCGCGTGCTGAATATATTACCCAGGAACTGGGAGGCTTAAGCAGCAGTGAAATTGACCCAGGAAGCAATAAATGGTCAGCCTGGTATCTTCAGGGCGCCTATAAATTTACCCCCAGTAAATGGGAAAGTGTCCTGAGATATAGTGATTATGATGCTCCAGGAGCGTCCATGGATAAGGAACAATGGTCTCTGGGTTTAAACTATCTTTTTGCTAATAACATAATTGGTAAAATTGCTTATGATTTTAATGATGGTGAAAAAGATACTTTGAATGATGAAGATGCTTTAACGCTGCAAATGACTTACGGGTTCTAAGGAAATATTATGAATAAGTATAAATCAAAATTATCTGTTGTGGGCGCTGTATCTGTATTATTT
>JALSUJ010000601.1 GCA_027071355.1 Gammaproteobacteria bacterium
GTTTTGCAGCGACGCCGAGGCCGGGATCAGCAAAACCATGGTTCTGCCAGTGTGTGATAATGAAACCGGGATTTACGCGTATTACACACTGTCTCATACCGAAATAGCCCGCCAGCGTCTGACATTGGTGCATGGGTGACACCGTAACCAGCTTTATTGCTCGTAGTCATTTTAGTGTATCAGGTTTCGTATAAGAGAAAACTGTGATTTGACCCCGGTTTTTCTGTATAACATTATGTAGAAGACTGAGTCTTTTATTTCTGTTTCAGTAATACATTATGAAAGATTTGTTTAAGCATACCGTTTTATCCACGTATATCTCAATATCTATTTAACCACCATTCTTGCATATCTTCAGAGATGTTTCCTGAATTTACTTCTCTGATAAAGCGACTTAAATTGTGCATGTCTTTTTGATTCCTAAACACAGATTCTTCTTCAAGTCCAAAATAAACTCTTAACTGAGAACTATGGTCTATGTTCTCCCAGGTAAACTCATTGCCATAACGACCAAAATGCCCATAGGCAGCGGTAGCTCTATAGATTGGTTGTTGCAATCGCAATGTTTTAATAATCCCTTTAGGTGTAAGGTCGAATACGCTTTGAATACATTTTTCCAGGTCTTCTTCATCCACGGCACCTGTGCCATGCAAATCAACATAGACAGAGATCGGCTCAACAATACCGATTGCATAGCTCAGTTGTATCGTACAGCGTTTTGCTAATTTAGCAGCAACAATATTCTTGGCTATATATCTAGCCATATATGCTGCAGAGCGATCAACTTTTGTCGGGTCTTTTCCAGAAAAAGCGCCGCCTCCATGCGGGCAGCTTCCCCCATAGGTGTCCACAATTATTTTTCTCCCTGTTAATCCTGTATCACCTTTAGGCCCACCAATGATGAACTGGCCTGTTGGATTAACTAAATATTTTATATCTGGGCTGCGTAATTCCAATGGAATAACCGGCTCAATAATATCTCGAATAACAGATTGCTTGATGGTTTCATCATCAATACCAGAATCATGTTGAGTAGAGAGAACTACTGTTTCCACTGAGACAGGTGTAGCATCTTCATAACGCACACTTACCTGCGCTTTAGCATCAGGGCGCAACCATGAAATCTTGCCTTCTTTACGCATCGTTGCTTGTTGTTTAACGAGCTTATGCGCAAGACTGATTGGTAAAGGCATAAATTCAGGTGTTTCATTTGTCGCATAGCCAAACATAAGTCCCTGGTCTCCTGCCCCTGTTGCACCGTCCTCACGATTAACACCCTGATAAATATCACCTGACTGTTCATTGAAAATGACTTGTATCTCACATGTATCAGGATTGATACCTGGAAAATCAGCACTATAACCAATTGACTTCAATACACCGCGAACAATAGTTGGAATCTGCTGTTTAAACTTTTCAAAAAAGCATAAAGTGGGAACTC
>JALSUJ010000602.1 GCA_027071355.1 Gammaproteobacteria bacterium
TCTGTACAGCATTTCTCTGTCGGTTAAACCCGGAGAAGTCATCGGTATAGTGGGTAAATCCGGTTCAGGAAAAAGCACATTGACTAAATTAATCCAACGCCTTTATGTCGCAGAAAGCGGACAGGTTAAAATAGATGGTGTTGACCTTAATATTATCGATACTGCCTGGCTGAGAAAACATGTAGGTGTCGTGTTGCAGGAAAACGTTTTATTTAACCGAACTGTCAGAGAAAATATTGCACTGGCCAATCCAGGCCTGCCGATGGAGCAGGTGGTTAAAGCAGCCAGATTGTCCGGGGCTCACGAGTTTATTCTGGAACTGCCCAAAGGTTACGATACCATGGTGGGTGAGCAGGGTTCCAATTTGTCAGGCGGTCAGCGCCAGAGAATAGCAATAGCCAGAGCACTGATTACCAACCCCAAAATATTAATATTTGATGAAGCCACCAGTGCACTGGATTATGAATCTGAACGTATCATTCAAAATAACATGGGTCATATCTGTCAGACTCGTACAGTTTTTATTATAGCTCATCGACTAAGCACAGTACGCCGTTGTGACCGAATTATAGTTATGGATAAAGGCCGGATAATAGAAACCGGAAGCCATGAGCAACTGATAAAAAAAAATGGCTATTACACAACCTTATACAGTTATCAGAATCATGTGCCGCCAATTAAAGTAATGAACACCGGCGTTGCACATCACAATATGGCGGATGAAGCTGAAAATTGTGAGGGCGGATAAGAATGGTTACTCTCTGGAAGCAGCGGCATAAATTAAATGAAAAAAAAATTTCTCGTCAGGAGCTGTCATTTTTACCTGGCGCACTGGAAATTCAGGAAACCCCGCCCGCTCCATGGGGCAGAGCGGTTGCATGGCTTATTATCAGCCTGTTCACTATAGCAGTTTTCTGGAGTTTTTTTTCCAAAGTGGATGTGGTCACTGTAGCGGAGGGAAAAATAATTGCCAGTGGACGAATTAAACAAATCCAGCCCTATGATAAAGGGGTAATAAAAAAAATACTGGTACACGAGGGTCAGAAAGTCAAACGGGGTGAACCTCTGGTGATACTGGATCAAAGCCTTACCTATGCTGATCAAAGCCGAATAAAAAATGAATGGCATCAAACCCACCTGGACTTGTCAAGAACACTGGTCTTTGTGCAGATGCTAAGACAATTTAATAATCAAAAACACCAGACAATTTTTTTTGAACACGCTATAAAGTATCTCGGAAAGAAGCTGCCTTCCAGTAGCAGTAAAGAAGAAATTGAGTATCAACAACAGTTGTTGATACAGTTGTGGCAGCAATATTTGTCTGAATACAATGCATTAAAAAGCAATTATTCCAAACAACTTGCAGAGCAGCAAAGTGTACAGGCATTAATTAAAAAATTTCAGATGACACTGCCTATGATAAAAAGACGCAGTAACGC
>JALSUJ010000603.1 GCA_027071355.1 Gammaproteobacteria bacterium
AATATATAATTATTCGTCTTTTAAACTGACATATCCGAAAACATATATCAATGGACACACTCTACTCTCCCCTGAACCCCGAATTAGTCAACCAGGCCGGTATGAAAAGTTACTGGGGAAAGCTCTACGGCAGCAGCCTGAGCCTGGCTATTACGAATCTGGCACAAAAATCCGGTCAGTTTATTACGCTTATCACGTCTGATATGCCCTCAGCTCAGAAGTTAAAATATGAATTATCCTTTTTTGGTGCTAATAACGGTCTGGAAATTTTAACCCTGCCGGACTGGGAAACACTGCCCTATGATCAGTTTTCACCTCACCAGGATATTATTTCCGAACGGCTGGCAACACTCTATCACCTGCCCCGTTTAAAACAGGGTATTTTAATTCTGCCCATAAACACCCTGATGCATCGATTGATGCCACTGGATTATATTAATAATAATACCTTATTACTGGATAAAGGTATGATTCTGGACATTGATGAATTTCGTCGTGATCTGGAAAAAAGCGGTTATCAATGTGTTAATAATGTCTATGAGCATGGAGAATTTGCGGTTCGCGGCAGTATTATTGATTTATTTCCTATGGGCAGCTCCGTTCCCTACCGTCTTGATCTATTTGATGACGAAATAGAAGCCATTAAAACCTTTGACATTGAAACACAATGCTCGGTACAGGATATAGAGTCCATAAAAATGATGCCGGCTCGTGAATTTCCACTGGATAAAAACAGTATTGAGTTATTCAGAGAGCAATATCGAAATATTCTGGCTGGCGATCTGACTCAAAGCAGCATTTACAATGAAGTAGGCCAGGGGATCTCTCCTGCCGGTATAGAATATTATCTGCCTCTGTTTTTTGAACAGACCACCACCCTGTTTGATTACCTGCCTGAACAGTCCATTATTATTAATTTTATGGAACTGGAAACCGTTACCGAGCAATTTATTAGTGAAACTCAGGAACGCCATGAGCAGTACCGGCATAATATTGCCCGTCCTGTTCTGGAACCGCAAAAACTATTTCTAAAAACCGACGAACTGTTCGCACGCTTAAAAAACTATCCCCGTATTATTGTTCAGTCCTTTGAGTTTCCTGAAAAAGCCGGGGTATTTAATTACTGCAGTGAGAAACCACCCTCTTTAACTATCGATACCCGCAAAGACCGGCCGCTGGCCCAGTTAGAACAGTTTCTTAGCCGGGCCAAAGAGCTCCCGCAGAAAGTCCTGTTCTGTACCGAAACAGCCGGTCGCAGAGAAACGCTTTTAGAACTGCTGAAACCCTATAAAATCTATCCTAAATCCTTATCCGGATGGCATGAATTTTTAGCCTCAGAAAAAACCCCGGCGGTAACTACTGCTCCTCTGGATGAAGGCCTGTTACTACCTGATATTACTATTATCAGCGAATCACAGCTGTACGGTCAACAGGTTATG
>JALSUJ010000604.1 GCA_027071355.1 Gammaproteobacteria bacterium
AGTTTACGGAGCAGATTCGATGGCCATTACTTTTGAAGGTAAAGAAATTGAAACCACCCCAACAGGATATCTGGTCGACATTAATGACTGGAGTGAAGGCCTGGCAACCCAGATAGCAAATGAAGAAGGCCTTGAGCTGACAGAAAAGCACTGGGATCTGATTAATTTCCTGCGCGATCAATTTATCAATAACGGTGGTAAAAATCCTAATACCCGAGCCCTGATTAAAGAAATGGGTTCTATCTGGGGTAAAAAAATTGGTTCCAAGGACCTGTACAACCTGTTTCCTAAAGATCCCAGTAAACAGGGCGGTCGTATTGCCGGCTTGCCAGAAAGTAAGCGTAAAGGTGGCTACTAAGTTTACACTACCCATTGTAGATATAGTATATTAGAACTTTGTCAGATATATTATGTCGAAATATTTAGCTTATAACTGATTAAATTCAGTTTTTCGGAGATATGTAATGAGCACTAAAGCAGAACTGATTCAAGAATTACTTCAAATGCAAAGAGACTTCATCAAATTTGAGCATGAAAATGGTATGCATCCTGATGATTATTATAATCCTGGTGCAGGTCATCCATTAGAATCTTATAAAACTGACTTCATGGATAAAGCCGTTCAGGTTCTGGATCTGGCTCATGACGAGAAAAGTTCAGGCTGGAAACGTTAATTTTATAACGCTTTAAATATTTGCTGTTTATTCAGCAACTGAACACAAAAAGGGTCGCTAATGCGACCTTTTTTTATGGCTGGCAGTTACCGACTCAATATTTATACACTCAAAAACAATCAGCATCCGAACTGCTTACTTGAAAAATAATATTTCACCCCTATTGATATTAAATGCCAATTTCATCAACACCTTTATTTATATCTGCTGCTCATAAGTCCTCCGGAAAAACCACGATTACTATTGGTTTACTGGCAGCCATGAAACAACGGGGGCTAAGTGTTCAACCTTTCAAAAAGGGTCCTGATTACATTGATCCTCTATGGCATGGCAGTGCAGCAGGCCATCCCTGTTATTCACTGGATTTCAATACCATGTCCAGAGATGAAATTCTACAACTGGTCTGCAGAAAAATTACCACATCCGATATCAGTATTATAGAAGGAAATAAGGGACTATATGATGGTCTGGATCTGGACGGCAGTAATAGTAATGCTGCCATAGCCAAACTACTGGATGCTCCAGTCATACTGGTACTGGATGCTCGGGGGATGACGCGGGGCATAGCCCCGCTTATCCTCGGCTATCAGACCTTCGACTCAGGTATTAATATTGCCGGGGTTATTTTAAACCAGTTAGGTGGTTCACGACACGAAAGTAAACTACGTGCAGTCATTGAGCATTATACCAATGTCCCAGTTCTGGGTGCAGTACATAAAGACAAACGTCTTGAAATTGTAGAACGCCATCTGGGTCTGATGCCCAGTAATGAAGATGGCGAGGCACAGAAAAAAATCGATGATATTGGTGCCATTATTTCAGCACAGGTCGATCTGGACAAAATCATTGATATCAGCCATCATCACTCTCCCAGACATCTGAAAAGTGTGATTAAATCCATCCCCAATACCCGCCCGCTCACCGGTGACATTCGCCTGGCCTACATTAATGATAGTGCCTTTGGCTTTTATTACCCCGGTGATCTGGAAGCTCTTGAACAGGCGGGAGCACAACTGATTGAAGTCAATTCTCTCACAGACAAACAATTACCTGATAATATTGACGGCCTGTTTATTGGCGGTGGTTTTCCGGAGGAACGTCTGCTGGAATTACAGAACAATGCAAGTTTTCGTCAATCAGTCTCTGATGCCATTGAAAATGGTTTACCAGCCTACGCTGAATGCGGCGGACTGATGTATCTGTGTCGCAATATTATCTGGCATAATGGACAGCATGAAATGGTTGGAATAATACCTGCGGATGCCAAAATGGAAGAAACACCCCAGGGGCGTGGTTTGATCCGCTTTAGTGAAACATCGCTTATGCCCTGGCCCGATACAGATATTAATACCGAAAAAAAACTGGCTCACAATACTGACAGGATTATTTCTGCCCATGAATTTCATTATTCACACCTGATCAATATCACTGACCCTCTGAATTACGCCTATACCATACTTCGAGGCAGCGGTATCGACGGCAGGCATGACGGTATTGTTTATAAAAACCTGCTGGCCTGCTATGCACATTTACAGGACACAACCCAAAATCACTGGGCAGCACGTTTTATTGAATTTATTAAGCAACATAAAATGTCACCCCTTATTGACTAAGCAAATTACAAGCGAGAGGAAATATGATAAAACTTACAGAAGATGCAGCCAATCAGATTTTAGAGCAGATTAAGACCAGTGGTACCGACGATCCCTTAAGAATTGCCGTTACCCAACATTCAAAAATTAAAGGCTTTCAATACCTGATGGGTTTTGATACTCAACAGGAAAATGACTCTCTTTATGAATCACGGGGAGTCAGCCTGATAGTTAATAATGAAATGTCGGATATTTTAAATGGCATGGAAATTGATTATGTTGAAATAGAGGGCGAAGAAAAACAGTTTATATTTAAAAATCCTAACGACCCCAATTATAAGCCTCCCGGTCAATAATTAATTATTGAGTAGTACTGACAGGAGTAGAGTGACAATATCTCTGCTCTTCTGTTAGACTCTCTATTTGCGTTGAGTTTTCTCAATCATGCCACTTGAACAGATACAGAGACGGATCCGGAATAAAAAGGATCTGTCCAGTCAGCCCATCCAACTGAAGTACAGTCGCTTATTTCTACCGATTATTACTCTTGGCGGCCTGCTCATTGCAATATCTGTGCTGAGCTTTCTTGCTATCAACCAGCTTATTTCCAGCCAGATAATATTATGGCTGAATATTATTTTTCTGGTTTCCGGATTATTCCTGATTGTCCGGGTTTCTTTTCTGGTCCGTCATGATCTGGTGACCCCATTTATTCACTTGCGCAACTGGGCATTGAGAATGAAAAAGAAAGATTATTCCGCCCGTCTGCCCGTCCCCAGACAAGGTGAATTTTCCAAACTTTCATACGATATCAATACCCTGAGTGATAAACTTCAAACCCTGTCAGCCGAATTTCAGAAGGAAGTAGACAAGCAGACCCATAAAGTTGAAGAAAAAAATCGTTCTCTTAACATTCTTTATGAAGTTGCCACATCCATCAACCAGTCCAAGGACCTGGAAGATTTATTATCACGCTTTCTAACTATGTTAATCAGTCTGACCAATGCCAGAGCTGGGACGGTTCGTTTGCGCACGGAAGATGATCAATTAAAAATGGTGGCATCCATAGGACTCAATGAGCAATTTGTGGAAGAAGAACGATTTGTGCCCATTCAACGTTGTCTTTGCGGCACATCTCTGACCCAGGGTTCTGTTGAGTGCGGTATTTCCATTAAAAACTGCACCAAATTGTCAGGCACTATGCTATTTGATGGCAATGATGCTGAAATTATTGCCGTGCCTCTGGAACATCAGGGCGTACATCTGGGGATCTACAATCTTTTTATTGATCAGCCGAATGTTTATATGAGTGAGGATCTGTCTGAACTATTAACCAGTATTGGTAAACATCTTGGGATGGCCATTGAAAAATCACGACTGGATAAAAATACTCGCCAGCATTCTGTAATGAAAGAACGCACTCTGCTCGCCCATGAATTACATGATTCTCTAGCTCAAACCCTGGCCAGCTTACGTTTTCAGGTTACCATTCTGGAAGAAAATATCCTGGAAGGTATTCCGGTAACACGCGAGGAAGTTAATTGTCTGCACGAAAGCATTGATGAAGCCTATCGTGAAGTCCGGGGATTAATCACTCATTTTCGCGCCCCTATGGACAAACGTGGTCTTATCCCTTCACTGGAACAGATTATTTCCAATTTTAAATCTAATTGTGACATTTCGGTATTCTTCCAGAATGAATGGTCGATGGATCTCAGTTCTGAGCAGGAATTTCAGATTGTCCGTATTGTCCAGGAATCACTGGCCAATGTCCGAAAACACAGCAAGGCCCGTACTGTCAGGATCCTGGCCCGCAGTCCTAAACCGGGTAATAGTGAAGAACAATGTGAAATTCTAATTGAAGATGATGGTATTGGAATGGAAAACCCCAATTTAACCAATAGCCTGGGCGAACATATTGGTATGAGTGTGATGGAAGAACGTGCCCGTCGAATAGGCGGCAGGATCTCAATTGAAACAGAAACTGGAGAGGGAACCAGAATTCTGCTAACATTCCCTACCCAACCCGTGGTTGAAAAATCAGTCAAGTTTTTCCCCTGAAACTGGCAGATTATGTCATCACTTAAAAATAATAAAAAAACAATGAGAACAAATGCGAGTATTACTAATAGATGATCATACCCTGTTCCGTGCAGGTTTACAGGGACTGCTTGAGCGTATGGGTATTGAAGTCGTTGCCAGTGCCGGCAGCGGTCAGGAAGGGCTGAGAATTGTCAGTGAGAAGAAACCAGATGTCGTCTTACTGGATATGCGTATGCCCGATATGGATGGTATTGCGGTATTAAAAAGTCTGCGTGAAAATGGCGAGACCATGCCTATTGCCATTCTTACCACCGTTGATGATGAACGGGATCTGATTGAAGCTTTGCAATGTGGTGCTCAGGGTTTTTTACTTAAGGGGATGCAGCCCGATGAACTGGTGGCCGCATTGCAGGATATCCACGCAGGAAAAACGGTCGTGGCACCGGATCTAACCCCTATTCTGGCCAAAGTAGTGCAGGGCCATGTGCCTCCGGCACCAGAACCCAGTCCTTTTTCAGAACTCACACCCAGAGAGACAGAAATTCTGTTTTTACTGGCGGAAGGACAGAGTAATAAAGTGATAGCTCGCAATCTGGATATCTCCGATGGCACGGTTAAACTGCATGTAAAAGCAATTTTGAGAAAACTGAATATCCATTCCCGGGTTGAAGCGGCTGTTATGGCTGTCCAGCATGGACTATTAAAAAAATCAGACTCATAGGACTGTTGATTTTTCCAGGTTCATCTATGACCTTATTAATGACTTAAAAATACCTGGCAACAAGCCGCTAAGATCAATCATACTCCAGGAGTCAGTGGCAATCAGAAGCGAAATAAGTTTTATTCTTCTCCTGTTTATAATATAGCCCCTAAAACTGAATTCCAGCCTCAATTTAAAATTCATAGTCACTAAAAAATATGATATC
>JALSUJ010000605.1 GCA_027071355.1 Gammaproteobacteria bacterium
GGTGCAACCCGGGGACTACTCTGTTGAGCAGCCTCCTCAATCCGCCCCTCCGTGGCATCAATAACATTGGGCGCATAGCGTTTGAGCAGCAGCCCATAACCCAAATCTTTGCGCAGCTTTAAAAACTCCGTCTGTTCAGCTTCTGAAGCTGCTTTTTTACGGATTTTTTCAAACAGGCTATAGGCTATCATACCGTTTCGGATACGTTGTTTATTTTCCTCAATCAGATCCTTAAGACCCATAACTTCCTCATCCAGTGAGCGAGTGGCAATCAGTCCCATAACAAATGGAATTTTAATGGCGTAGTGAGTTTCCATGGTTTCCTGATCCGGCAGTCCTATCAGAGTAAAGGCGGCAGGTGCCTGTTCTGTATCCCACTCAGCCTCAACGGCAGCCAGTTTGTACTTCTGTACCTCTCCAGTTTTATAACCACTTTCATCACCCAGAAGTATGACTGATAAAATGGACGCAATACCAAAACCGGCGGCTACGGCAAATGAACGTTTGGCAAAACCGATATCTCTCTTTTTTAATAGATAGTAGGCACTGATGCTCAGCACAAACATGGAACCGGCCACATAGCCGCCAGCCACGGTATGAATAAATTTAACCTGTGCCACAGGATTAAAAAAGACTTCTGCAAAACTGGTCATTTCCATGCGCATGGTATCAATATTAAATTCTGTACCCACAGGATTCTGCATCCAGCCATTGGCGACCAGAATCCACAGGGCGGATAAGCTGGTACCTATAGCCATCATCCAGGTGACAACCAGATGCTGAACTTTAGTAAGCCGGTCCCAGCCGAAGAAAAACAGGCCTACAAAGGTGGATTCAAGGAAGAATGCCATCATACCTTCAATGGCAAGAGGGGCACCGAAAATATCACCCACATAATGAGAATAGTAAGCCCAGTTGGTGCCGAACTGGAACTCCATAGTCAGGCCGGTAGTGACACCCATGGCAAAATTAATACCAAATAATTTGCCCCAGAATTTCACCATATCTTTATAAACCTGTTTATTGGTCATGACATAAACAGATTCCATAATACCCAGGATAAAGGTCATCCCCAGGGTTAATGGTACAAATAAAAAATGATATAAGGCGGTTACAGCAAACTGCAGACGCGAAATATCAACAATATCTTCTGGAATCATAGATTCCCCCTTGATAAAAAAGTTAATTTAAAAAACTTGGTATCTATTCAGCCAATCGAAAATCCGTAACAGGAAATACCCAATCTCTGTTACTAAGAGTAAAAATTAAATTAGCTGAATAGTTACAAAAGGTATTGATATAAAAAGAAAGTATTGAAACAGATGATGTTCAATACTGATTTCTGAGGTTTTTACGGGGTGATCAAACCAGATATAATAGATGCTGAGAATAAGCACCAGCTTAATCAGCAGGATAGCAAAAATATCTCGTTTTAAGGACAGTTTGAATTTATTGTCCAGTTCATTGAATTTCATAAAAAACCTTATATTTCAATTGATAAAATACCAATATCTTTCCAGACTATGATGTCGGAAGGACTGTTTTATAATGTTTAATATTTCAGGTCGTCAGGAACAAATTTTAAGCAATAGTGCCTTCTCATCGCAGATAAAAAGTGCGTAAAGTTCAATTGTCTGTTTTAGATATTCTATGTATCTAATAACTTATATTGAGTAAAAATTGCTAAAAATAAGAAAATTATTAAAAGTGATTCTATCATATTATTGATCTAGATCAATAAATGTAACTAATATCACAAATAAATAATATTATTATGGAGTTATTGAGTTTTCATTTATGAGCTTATTTTTACTAAAATCAGCTTAATATCTGACCGATTAACAGTCCACTGGCAGTATAAATTGTTTTCCAAGGTTTACATTTTTTTCCCAACGTTTAGAATAAAGCCATGTAAGCGGATAATAAAAATAATAAATATGCGATATAAAAAAACATGAAAATTCTTGCCCTTGAAACCTCTACCCATGCCTGTTCGGCAGCCTTACTGGAGGGCACAGCAGACAGTTTTGCCTCTATTGAGCGGTTTGAGCTGGCGCCTAGAAACCATACTCAGCTTATTTTACCCATGATTGATTCTGTCCTTGATGAAGCAGGCTATACTATTCAGCAGATAGATGTGCTGGCTTACGGTCGCGGTCCCGGCGCTTTTACCGGGGTGCGGGTAGCCACCGGGGTTGTGCAGGCTATTGCCTACGGTGCCGATTTGCCGGTTGCTCAGATTTCATCTCTGGCAGGCATTGCTCAGGGCGTCTATCGTGAACAACATCAGGCTCATTCAATAAAGCAGATACTGGTGGCCAATGATGCCCGGATGGGGGAGGTGTATTTTGCTGCTTATGAGGCAAATAATGGCTTTATGATGCCTGTGACTCAGGAACAGGTAATTAAACCGGAAGCTTTGCTTGCTCTGTTGAAGTCAGGGGATTTTTGTAATACCAGAACTGATATAGCTGTTGGCACCGGCTGGTTTGAATACCAGGAACAATTGGGTGATATAGCAAGCGGCATTTGTTCATTTGAGGATAATTATGAATATCCTCATGCAAAGGATATTGCCTATCTGGCCTTTAAAGAGTCCAGTGCTCAAACTCTGGTCAGCTCGGAGCAGGTCCGTCCGGTTTACCTGAGAGATAATGTGGCTCAAAAACCAAAACAGATAATTTAATAATAAGTACAAATTTATGAGTGATGCAGATCAGCGAAAACATGTTCGAACTAAATTAACATCTAATGTAAAACTGACTCATCCTGATATAGGCACTATAGAAGTAAAAACCAGGGATATTTCCGATGGTGGAATTTATCTACTGTCCTCTATTACTGAATTACCACCGGTAGGCAGTGAGGTGACAGTGCAATTGATAGACACACCATTTGAAGCACCGATACTGTCCATGCGCATTGTGCGTCTGGAAAATAATGGTATTGGTCTGGCATTTATAGATATTTAATTTGTGATGTATTGCATATTAGTATCAGTCGGGCTTGTAATATCTACTCCGGCCGACTAATAGTTATATTAATCGTTTGATTAGGGGTTGTAGTATGACCGATAGTATTGATCCGGTATTTTTAAATATTATTTATGCCTGTATGGGGGGGGTATTAACGCTGTTTTTTATGTGGTTCGGCTGTAAGTTATTCAGTCATATTGTCAGTTTCAGCATTCCAGAACAATTATCTAGTGGAAATATTGCTGTGGGTCTTATGCTGATGGGGATGTTTATTGGTATTGGTACGGCTATGGGGCTGGTGATTGGACTGGGGTTAAATTAATGTTTACCCCGAGATTGTCATATTGCAGTCTCATCTGGATGATAAGTCTGCTGTTGCCGCTGACTCTCTATGCTGAAACGCAAAAACATGTCAAACACAAGTACTGGAGCAGTAAATATGACCGTTTTTTTAAAAAAAATACCAAACATTATTTTGGTCCAGGGCTTGACTGGCACTGGTTTAAGGCTCAGGGTATTGCTGAATCTGGTTTAAATCCAAAGGCCAAAAGTCGTACGGGTGCGATTGGTATTATGCAGATTATGCCCAGAACCTATAAAGAAATTGTAAAAAAACTGCCTAATCTGGGGCGTATAGAAGAACCTCGCTGGAATATCGCTGCGGCTATTTATTACAATCGTCAACTTTATAAACGTTGGCATAAAAGACAGGTCCCCCGGGATGATCGGCTGGAATTTACCTTCGCCAGTTATAATGCTGGTTTTACCAGAGTTCTCAAAGCGCTGAAAAAAGCCAGAGAAAATCAGAAAATTCCCCCTGAAGAAGTTAAAAAATGGGAAAAAGTCTCTCCTTACACACCACCGGAAACCCGTCATTATATTCGCCGTATTGATGGTCTGATGAGAATTAATGTTGAAAATAAAAAGTCAGGATAATAGCGGAACCTGAAAATACAGGTTCAAATCTCCCCGAGTAGTTACTTTTTGCTTAAAGTGTAATATCAACCGTTTGGGAACACAGAGTTGCTTTCTGACGAGCCTGTTTAATCGTTTCTCCTAACGCCAGAGCTACACCCATTCTGCGTTGGGTTTTTACTTTGGGTTTGCCGAATAAACGTATTTGAGTATCGGGAGAATTCAGAGCTTGCTCCAGCTCGCCAAACTGTACCTGTGATGATTTACCATTAACCAGAATAACCGATGATGCTGCCGGTCCATACTGACGAATGGCTGGAACAGGCAGGCCTAAAATAGCTCGGGCATGTAAGGCAAATTCAGACAGATCCTGAGAAATCAGGGTAACCAGCCCGGTATCGTGAGGGCGGGGCGATACTTCACTGAAAATAACCTCATCCCCTTTAATAAAAAGTTCCACGCCAAAAATCCCCAGCCCGCCCAGATTATCAGTAATACTCTGGGCTATTTCAATAGCTTTTGCTTTGGCAGCCTCACTCATAGCCTGCGGCTGCCAGGACTCACGGTAGTCACCATTGATCTGTTGGTGACCAATGGGTTCACAAAAAGCGGTGCCGTTAATATGGCGGACGGTCAGCAGGGTGATTTCATAATCAAAATCTACAAAGCCCTCAACAATGACCTTGCCTTCACCTGTTCGACCGCCTTGTTGTGCATATTGCCAGGTGCTTTCAATATCCGCTTCAGATTGTATGGTACTCTGACCTTTACCGGAGGAACTCATAATCGGTTTAACTACGCAGGGGATACCAATTGCCCTGACCGCATCCAGATATTCCTGTTTAGTATCTGCAAACCGGTAAGGTGATGTTTTTAAATCAAGTTGTTCTGCAGCCAGGCGACGAATACCTTCCCGGTTCATGGTCAGGTTGGCAGCACGGGCCGATGGGATGACGTTATAACCTTCATGCTCCAGTTCAACCAGAGTCTCAGTGGCAATGGCTTCAATTTCCGGTACGATATACTGAGGATTCTCAGTTTCAATAACCTGTCGTAAGCTGTTTCCATCCAGCATATTAATGACATGACTGCGGTGCGCCACCTGCATGGCTGGTGCATTGGCATAGCGATCCACGACAATAACTTCAATACCAAAGCGCTGTAATTCAATAACCACCTCTTTGGCCAGTTCACCGCCGCCGCAAAACAGGACGCGGGTGGCGGAAGGGGACAGAGGGGTACCGATATTCATGTAATTAGTTCCGTATTTAGTTGATTTGTGAGTATTTTAACCTTATTGTTAAAATTGTATAACCAAAATTTCATTTATTTTGTATTA
>JALSUJ010000606.1 GCA_027071355.1 Gammaproteobacteria bacterium
CCCTGTTAAAGTGTAAGATATTGTTTTTAGGCTGCATTTAGACCACACCTCGGTTTGTTTCCTGTTCTGATAATAACTTTAATCGCAGTTTTATAAAACGCAAGCTGATAAAGTATCAGATTAGAAGCATGAAAAGTAAATAAGTATAGTAAAATTGTAGTCCTTATAAATCAATATGTCTTTGAGCTTGTCCACAATAACAAAAAAAACTTAACGGAACGGCAATAGATGCATATAATAAAGGAACTGTATTTATACTTCTTTTAAGTCTTAAGACTTAAAATGTATAAATACACAGTGTTAATAATAGAACATTTGTTAAAAATTTTCACCAGATTTCTCTATAAAAATCAAATAAAAAGCAACTTAATTGAAATAATGTATCAAATATCCGATGGCTGGTTTGCACAAGCACGTCAAATTCATTCTCCAAATTATAATGCCCGTCC
Source organism: Gammaproteobacteria bacterium (assembly GCA_027071355.1). GTDB lineage: Bacteria > Pseudomonadota > Gammaproteobacteria > GRL18 > GRL18 > JANELJ01. Next base: position 450 of record JALSUJ010000606.1, read on the forward strand.
TGAAAATACGGAAATAGACAGTATTATTATCCATTCTATTTCTCTGCCGCCGGGACAATATGGTGGCAATGAGATTGATCGTTTTTTTACTAATCAACTGGACTGGAAAGAACATGAGTATTTTAAGGAAATTCAGGGGCTTCAGGTTTCAGCACATTTATTAATTCGTCGAGATGGTGAACTGGTTCAATATGTCAGTTTCAATGATCGTGCCTGGCATGCTGGACAGTCCTGTCTGAAGGGCAGGGAAAACTGCAATGATTTCTCTATTGGTATTGAGCTGGAAGGTACGGATAACAGTCTTTTTGAAACACCTCAGTATGAGATATTATCTGAAGTGATTAAAAGTCTGATAGTTTATTACCCGCAAATAACCAGACCCAATATAGCTGGTCATAGTGATATTGCACCCGGACGAAAAACCGATCCCGGATCGGGTTTTGACTGGGCCTGGTTAAAACAAAAGTTATAAATTAAGGAACAAAATGACCATATACTCAGGACATCTGCGTAAAATGCGGGTGCAATATAATGGTGCTGATGCGCCAGTTGAATATTTTTTAAATTTATATACTTCCGAAGGGCAGCGGGCACACCCGGAAATAGCTTTAAATCCCCTGCTGGGACAAAAGCTTACGGTGCATTATAAACAGGAAATTCATTGCGTTGCCTGTTCACGAAAAACCAGTAAAAGCTTTAATCAGGGGCATTGCTACCCCTGCTTTACCCGTCTGGCATCCTGTGACAAATGTATTATGAGTCCGGAAAAATGTCATTATGATGCCGGCACCTGCCGGGAACCCCAATGGGGGCAGGAAAATTGTATGCAGAAACATTTTGTTTATCTGGCTAATTCCTCCGGTATTAAAGTAGGTATTACCCGGGGCAGTCAGATCCCGACCCGCTGGGTAGATCAGGGAGCTATTCAGGCTTTGCCCGTGTTTCAGGTCAATACTCGTTATTATTCCGGTCTGGTGGAAGTCCTGTATAAACAGCAGGTTTCGGATCGGACTCAATGGCAGAGAATGTTGAAAGGCCAGGTAGAACCCATAGACTTAAAACAGCGGCAGCAGGAATTATATGAACTATTATCCCCGCAGGTGGATGAATTAATTGCGGATCTGAAGAAAGGGGATGTTGAAGACAATGCGATTGTCCATCTGGACGAAAATAGCGTAACTGAAATTCACTACCCGGTGCTGGAGTATCCGCAGAAAATTAAATCGTTTAATCTGGATAAACAGCCACTGTTTGAAGGCTCATTAATGGGTATTAAAGGTCAGTACCTTATTCTGGATACCGGAGTGATCAATATTCGTAAGTTTTCCGGCTATCATATTGAACTGGAAACAGTATAAGTTTATACCGCGGCAGATTCAGAGCTGATGATATTTTTTCGAATGGTTTTGATCAGTCCGGCACTGTCCAGACCGAAATCATGATGTAGTTCCTGTTGGGTAGCGTGTTCCGGGAACTGATCCGGCAAACCTAAATTCAAAACCGGGCAGGCTGTATCATAACTGCTTAATAACTCATTCACCGCACTTCCGGCACCGCCCATAATGGCATTATCTTCCAGGGTGATTAATAGTGCACTATTTTGAGCCTGCTGCAGGGTAATTTTATTATCCAGCGGTTTAATAAAACGCATATTAATAATTTTAAGACAAAATTCATGCCGGAGTGATTTCGCAGCTATTAAGGCTTCACTGAGCAGACTGCCGAAACTTAAAATAGTGATCACGGGGACTAATTTTAACTGGGCGGTAGTAAAATCAGCCTGATTATCAAATGCCATAAACCCTTCGCCCAGTTTCAGAGCCGCATCCAGCTGAGGTTGAATATTTTCTCCGGGGCCTTTACCACGCGGGTAGCGTACCGCTGCCGGGCTTTTCAGATCATAGGCAAAATCCAGCATATGGTAACATTCATTCTCATCCGCAGGTGCCATAATAGTCATATTAGGAATACAACGCATAAAACTGAGATCAAAACTACCGGTGTGGGTTGCACCATCCGCGCCTACAATACCGCCTCGATCAATGGCAAAAACCACCGGCAGATTCTGCAGAGCTACATCGTGAATTAACTGATCATAGGCCCGCTGTAAAAATGTGGAATAAATGGCTACTACCGGCTTGAGACCATCACAGGCCATACCGGCCGCCAGCGTTACACTATGCTGTTCAGCAATACCCACATCATAATAGCGATCAGGAAATTGCTCTGAAAAGGCTACCAGGCCGGAACCTTCACGCATGGCAGGGGTAATACCAATCAGTTGTTTGTCTCTGGCTGCCCGATCAACAATCCACTGGCTGAAAACCTGGGTATAGCTTAATGAACTTATCGTAGACGCTGAGGACTGAGTACCGTTATTGCTGAAAAAACCCGGTGCCGCGGCATGGTATTGTGTGGGTTCATTTTCAGCGGCTTCAAAACCTTTACCCTTCTGAGTAACTACGTGTAAAAACTGGGGTCCCGGCAGCTCTTTAATATTATTTAATGTCGCCAGCAGGGTGGGGATGTCATGTCCGTCAATGGGACCGATATAGTTAAACCCCAATTCTTCAAATAAGGTACCGGGTACTATCATTCCCTTCATATGTTCTTCAGCTTTACGGGCTAATTCCCACACTGAAGGCATGGACCCCAGTACTTTTTTGGAATTGGATTTAACCGTAGAGTAAAATTTGCCAGATAGAACTTTGGCAAAATAATTGGATAAGCCGCCGACATTGGGTGAAATAGACATGTCATTGTCATTCAGAATGACCAGTAAATCAGCATCCAGATCGCCGGCATGATTCAGTGCTTCAAATGCCATGCCAGCCGTCATGGCACCATCACCAATTACAGCCACACTTTTATGAGCCTGTCCAGTGGCCTTGGCTGCAATAGCCATGCCCAGAGCCGCACTGATAGAGGTGCTGGAATGCCCAACCCCAAAAGCATCATAGGGGCTTTCGGTACGTTTTGGAAAACCGGACAATCCGCCTTTTTTACGAATACTGTCCAGCTGACGTGAGCGTCCGGTCAGTATCTTATGCGGATAGGCCTGATGACCGACATCCCAGATAATTTTATCATTCGGGGTATTAAATACTTTATGCAGTGCAATGGTTAATTCCACCGTTCCCAGCCCGGACGACAGATGACCACCGGTTCGATCCAGCGTCTCAAGCAGAAAACTGCGCAATTCAGAAGCCAGCACACCCAGTTGTTCATTATCCAGCTCTTTTAAATCTGCAGGAGAATTTATGGTGGCCAATAATGGATAATGCAAAAGCTTGGTCATAAAATAAGAAATCAGGTTCCGGAGGTTGAGGCAGCACTTTAAAACTGCCTATTATACTTTATTTTAAAGTGAAAATCTGCAGGAGAAAGATAAGCGTTGAGCGCTGAGCGTTCAGAAAGAGCCAGAGCCAGAGCCAGAGCCAGAGCCAGAGCCAGAGCCAGAGCCTGGAGCCAGAGCAATAGTCTCTCGTATTCGCTTTTGGCTGTTATGCTCTTGCTGAACGCTCAACGCTCAACGCTCAGCGCTCAACGCTGCTTTTTAATGATCCCGCGTAATAATATATTCCGACAACCAGCGCAGTGGATCGGCTTTTTTATCAAAACCGCTGAGACTGTCCAGGGCGTTTTCATGGCATTGCCTGGCCATTTGTCGGGCTCCATTAAGCCCTAGCAGTGCTGGATAGGTTGCTTTATTCAGGTTGATGTCGGCACCCTGCTGTTTACCCAGGGTCTGGGTATCGGATTCAATATCCAGGATATCATCTTTGATTTGAAACGAAAGGCCGATATTAGCCGCATATTGGTCCAGAGCTATCAGAGTGTCCTTTGATACGTCTGGCAAACATAAGGCGCCTAATTGCACACTGGCACGGATCAGGGCGCCGGTTTTATGCTCATGCATGGTTTTTAATTCATCCAGTGACATAGTTTGAGCCTGTCCGGTAGCAGCCAGATCGATGGCCTGTCCACCCGCCATACCTGCGGCACCGCTGGCCTGTGCCAGGACTCTGACCATTGCCAGAGCCTGATTATCATTAAGATATTGATTTTTGGTCAGGGTTTCAAAGGCCAGAGTCTGCAGTGCATCGCCGGCCAGCAGAGCAGTTGCTTCAGAAAACTGTTTATGACAGGTGGCTTTGCCGCGACGTAAATCATCATCGTCCATGGCGGGCATATCATCGTGTACCAGAGAATAACAATGGATAAACTCAACAGCACAGGCGGGTAAATCCTGCATGCGGTCTGTTACACTTAGAGCCTGTCCAGTTAAATAAACCAGTAACGGCCGCACCCGTTTACCGCCGTTAAAAACACTATAATGCATGGCACGGTGCAGTTCTCCGGTAATCTCCGGAAGCTGTTTAAGCAACTCTTCTAATGCCTTATCAACCCGTTGTCGATAATATGGCATAAGAGCCTTAAGAGAATGGTCTAAAGAGGTCGGCACTTTGGTCTGCAACGGCTTAGTCAAAATCATCCAGTGAAGTACGGCCGTTTTTTTCCATTAAGACCTGTACTTTCTGCTGGGCTTCAGTCAGGGCATTCTGGCAGGCACGGGTCAGCTTGATGCCGCGTTCAAAGTCCTGTAGAGACTGTTCCAGAGTCAGATCACCGGTTTCCAGGGCATCCACCAGTTTTTCCAGCTCATTAAGAGAGCTTTCAAAATCAAAGCCATTTGTTTTTTTGGTAGGTTTAGCTGAAAATTCATTTTTAAACCAATTAGATAAACAAAATAAGAGTAGATAATAAAAGATAA
>JALSUJ010000607.1:0-660 GCA_027071355.1 Gammaproteobacteria bacterium
GCACCACATTCACCACATACCAGCATTCCAGTGAATAAAAAGCGGCTATGCGGCGATGATGTGTTTGTATTCACATTGTCATCATTCATCATTTTCTGCACTTTGTTGAACTTTTCCAACGGAATAACAGGATCATGGCTATCAACGATAATCCACTTATCGACAGGTAGCTTTTTACCGGTTCTTCGTGATGTTTTGCCAAAGCATGTTTTCCCGATAACCGCCCGATTATGCAGAAGGTTTGATATTGTTGATTTCGTCCAGTCTTTGCCCCGATTTTTCATGTTATTGTCATTCAACCAAAGGGCTATTGTTCTGACACCATCGCCGCGTAAACGCAGATCGAATATTTTCTTCACCGTATCAACTTCAGAATCATTTACGAATAGTTTTTTTCTTTTTGGATTGTCAGGTGCTTGCTTTACAACAAAGCCAAACGGTGGCTTTCCGCCATTCCAGTATCCGGACTTTGCATTCATGATTAACGAGCGCAAGGTGTCTCTGGATGTTTGTATTGACTTGTGTTCATCCATTATTTCCAGAAAACCATCGAGCAGCCGGCCAGCATCAGTGTCTCGATCAATTGAAAAGGTGATGTATTCCAGTTTTGTGCCACAGATATCAAGCCGCCGCTTATAAACGGCAGCATCGAACCTGTTT
>JALSUJ010000607.1:670-1135 GCA_027071355.1 Gammaproteobacteria bacterium
ACTGCTGGACCAGCAAATAAAATAATCAATCTCGTTTATTTCGCAGTAGCTGATGGCTTCCTCAAACTCTTCTCTGGATGATTTCCATGCTGAAACGCCCCCATCAACAAAAACACGCAATACATTGGCCGATAGAGATTCAGCCTTGATGTGCCCCTTTTCTATTTGTCCAGGGATTGATATATCGGTTTCCACCTGTTTCCGGTCTGATACCCTGGCGTAAATAATCGCTGTTTTAGTGTTCATCTTGATACTTTAACCTTGTCACCGATTCTGTAAATGTGACGCAACGACACATCCTCACGTAGATTTTTCTTTATGTATTTTCTGATCTGGTCATAACGCATGCCATTGCTAATCAGCCACTTTATTATCTGGTTCCGGTAAAACCGCTGGTATGTGGAGAATTTTGGCACTCTGACTTTGTTGATATCGTCTTCACTGAGGATTTTCCAAACGGCCATA
>JALSUJ010000607.1:1145-1433 GCA_027071355.1 Gammaproteobacteria bacterium
AAATATCGCAGATATCCAGGTACTCACCTCCCCAATCAGGGGGGGTGATTGGTTCATGCCGAGCCCCCGCCCCTTCTGGATGCCCAGTGCCATGCGTAGCCGCTGTCATTTCGTTGATTGAGTTGCGTGATTCGTTGGTCATCATGTCTGTAACCCTTTGTTTTATAACAGTGCTTGTTTGTGTGAGTTGCGTGTTCTGTAATAATGCGCGGTTAAAAGTTCTATACGGTTAAACAGTTTGTCCGAAATTAGGCCGAGTTTCAGAATGCTGCTCACCCGTGCTGTGAG
>JALSUJ010000608.1 GCA_027071355.1 Gammaproteobacteria bacterium
GGGTTACATACGTAACCACCTTGCCAACCCTGGATATACTCTGGGTTTACACCTTCAGATTCCATTTTTACAGTAAAATCATGATATTCTTGGTTCATAGGTTTTTCCTTTACGTTTTCAGTCAGTTAAAATATTAATACTCTTAATACCTTAAATATTAAATACTGAGTACATATAAGCGAACTGCGACAAAATAATAATTCGCTTATATTATATGATCTTTATATAAATTTCCAGTAATACCCTGAAAATATGCAGCATAATTTCGGTATAGAATCCGATTGCATGTGAGTATACTGACTGGATGGGCTTAACGGTATATCTCTATAGGATAGGATGATAAAAAAAGACTAAAAACTTATCATTAACCAAGTAATTTACTCGGATATTGTGATAGAATAATCAAATATTCCGATAAACCTGTTTACCCCATATTGAATATCGTCATTTTATACGATATATGGGAACGTATACAATATTAAGATAGAGATAACAATGAATTTAACTGATGAAGATATGATGGATTTAAACAGCGGCCTTAAGGCCCTGGAAGATAAGCACTTTACCCGTGCAGTGCAGTTATTGTCACCACTGGCAGAAAAAGGGGTCGCTGAAGCACAGCATCGTATGGCTGTTATGTATCAAAATGGTCTGGGTGTCCATCGAAATGAAACTGCTGCCGCATTATGGATGAAAATGGCTGCCGATCAGGATTATGAACTGGCCTGGCATGGTATGGGTTTTATGTATATGGAAGGTGAGGGCGTGGACAAAAATGCGCAGGAAGCCGTTAAATGGTTTCAAAAAGGTATTGATGCCGGTCTGATTGGTTCGATGACGACATTAGCCATGATGTATAAAGAAGGCAACGGGATAGAAAAGAACCTGGAAGAAGCCGAACGTCTGATGAAAATGGCCGGCTTTTAGACCCCTCCTTCTAAGATCTGATAATAGCGAGAATTAAATGAGAGCGTCACAATTATTTACAGTCCTGGACCAGGAGTTTGAAGGCACTAAAACCGGGCATCATACGCCAGTTATGATCTGGGGGCCTCCGGGAGTGGGCAAATCCCAGCTGGTCAGTCAGGTTGCCGAAAAACACCAGCGGGTGTTGATTGATATTCGTCTGTCGCAGATGGAACCCAGCGATTTACGCGGTATTCCATTTAAAGATGGGGATAAGGTTGAATGGGCAGTGCCCTCCATGCTGCCGAATGCACAGAAGCATGGGGAAGAGGGGATCCTGTTTCTGGATGAAATCACCTCTGCACCACCCAGTGTATCTGCAGCGGCTTATCAATTGATTCTGGATCGCCGCCTGGGGGACTATCAAATTCCTGATGGCTGGGCTATTTTTGCAGCCGGTAACCGTCAGGGTGATCGGGGTGTCACTTATAGTATGCCGGCACCTCTGGCCAATCGTTTCTCTCATTATGAATTTGATATTAATCTGGATGACTGGGTAGCCTGGGCTTATCAGAGTGGTATTGATGAACGGGTGATTGCCTTTTTACGCTTTCGTCCGGATTTATTATTTGATTTTGATCCGGCACATAATCCAGTTGCTTTCCCGTCACCACGAACCTGGGAGTTTGTGCATAAGGCATTAAACAAATTTATGGATCATCCGGAACTGTTTTTAGGGGCTTTACAATCCTGTGTGGGTCCGGCGGCCGGTATTGAACTGAATGCCTTTATTGCTAATCTGGATGATATGCCCGATCTGGATGCTATTATAAATGGTGAAAATGTACCTACACCATCGGAAATTGATTTGCAGTATGCAGTAGCTTCTGCTCTAGTAGGACGTGCCATTCGTGCAAAAGGTACTGATGATGCCAGTAAAACTTATAGCAATATTCTTAAATATGCATCCAGTTTCCGGCAGAAAGAAATGGGCGTGATGCTGGTTTCAGATATGCACCGTGCCGTTGGTGAAGAATTATTCAGTGTGGAAGAATTTGCTAACTGGGCAGATGCCATAGCCGATATCATGTTGTATGGATGAAAAAATAGTCAATAAACTCAGTTCAGCACGTACTAGACTGATCCTGGATAAACCCTTTCTGGGGGCGCTGGTTTTACGTTTGCCGATAGTGGAGGCAGATCCGTCCTGGTGTAAAAGCACGGATACGGATATGAAAAAGCTGTATGTTAATCCTGACTATATTGATCAGCTAACTACCGATGAAGCTCAGTTTGCACTGGCGCATGAGGCGCTGCATTGTGCTTTATCGCATTTTTCCCGTCGTCAGCATAGAGTCAAGATGCGTTGGGATATGGCCTGTGACTATGCTATTAACCCCATATTAATTGAGGATGGCCTTAAGCCGCCGCCGCATATCCATTATCTGCGTGAATATAAGGGCATGACCGCAGAGGAAATTTATCCGCTGTTAATAGATAATGAGAACGATGCTGACAGCGAGCTGGGGCAGAATAATGACAGCGGTGATAAGGAAAGCGGTGAGCAGTCCGATCACGGTGAAGCGAAAGATACCGAAACTCAGAAGCTTAATAGTCAGCAGCAGGATGATGGCCGGGATGGAAAAGGGCAGACTTCAGAGCAAGGCAAGCAGTCAGAACAGGGTAGTGGCGATGAAATGCAGAAACAACCCCCACCAATCCCCAATAATGATGAAATTCAAAGTCTAACCGCTCAGTGGCAGCAGCGACTGGCTGGTGCCGCACAAACGGCACTGCAGGCCGGCAAACTCAGTCAGTCCATGGCGCGTCTGGTGGATCATCTGCTGCAGCCGCAATTACCCTGGCGTATGCTTCTGGCTCGTTATATGAGTGCGACTGCCAGAGAAGATTATAGTTATACCCGTCCCTCAAATCGCAGGGGAGAGCCGGCTATTTATCCTCGTTTGCGCAGTCATATGGTGGATATTGTGGTGGCACTGGATATCAGTGGCTCCATTGCGACTAAGGAAATAAAAGAATTTTTATCTGAAGTGGATCAGATTAAGGCGCAGGTCAGAGCCCGCATTGCCCTGCATGCCTGTGATACTGAAGTTAGTGCTGACGGTCCCTGGGAGTTTGAACCCTGGGATGAGTTAAAATTACCGATTCAGTTTAAGGGCGGCGGCGGTACCCGCTTTACACCGGTATTTGACTGGGTTGAAAATCAGGAGAAATGCCCCGATTTACTGGTTTACTTTACCGATGCCGAGGGTGAGTTTCCTGAGCAGGAACCCTTATATCCGGTAATATGGCTGGTAAAAGGTAAAGCGCCAGTACCCTGGGGACAGAGGATTCAATTAAATTAAAGTAATTATTCAGTCAACCAGAAGACCGTATTATGCAATATTTTGAGTAATTACAAAAATTAATATTAAGAAAGCAGTATGGCATTATCAAACGAAGACAGTCTAAGATTAAATGTATTACTGGCGCAAAATGTCAGTGCTATCCGTATTGATGAGGGGAAATTAATTCTCTATGCGTTGACGCAGAAAGGCGAAGCTAAAATACAGTTAAGTCCGACCACTCGCAATCATAAATATATTAAAGAAGTAAAAGATTTTCTGTCTACTAAAGCACTGGGTGTTTCCGGTGGTTTTCCCATGTTTCTGTCACGCTGGAATCGTATGGGCGATGTGCAGAGTAATCGTCTGGATAAGTTATTATTGCTGGGTGAAGAAGAAGCCGTCGCAGCGGTGGTAAATAACCGGGATTTAACGGCTGAACTGGCCAAAAGTGCCTGGTGGGCCGTGCAGTCTTCTGAAAATGCCCGCAGCATGCTGGCTAATAAAGCCGTAGCTGAAGGTGATATCGGCAAGGAGCTGGCCAGGTTTTTAATTGAATTTCTGCCCTTTGAAGAAGATCCTCTGGATATGATGACTTCAGCCCGACTGGTCTTACAGCAGGGTTTAATTTCAGAACAGGATGTGCTGAGTTTATGGCGTAAGGCAAAAAGCAAGACGACCCTGTATATCGGGTTTCTGGATATCCGTCCAGATGAGCTGCCGGAGCCGGTGGCTGAGCATCCTCAATATGAGTCGGTCAGACAGGCACTGGCATCCCATCTGGATGTGGCTAATCCGTATGCACAGGTACTGTGTAAATTATTAAGTTCTCAGGGACAGACTTTTTTAACAACCGCACAGGCGGCTTTTAAACGCCCGCCCAATTATGATGTTGTCGGTGCCCTGATTGAGGCTATTCGGCGTTATGTTTTTATTACACAACCGGAGGCCGGACAAAATCAGCACCATCATGAACAGGGACTGGATCTGCAGGGTGAAATTCAGACGGATATTAATAAAATTACTGATTTAGCTGAAAATATTGCCAATGAAGAAAACGGTCTGTGCTGTAGTGATGAGTTTAAAGCCGTTCAGTCAGCGGTGCCGGATTTTAATGCCCATTTGCAGGCCATTCTGTTTTTAGGCAGAATCACACAAACCGTTCTGGCACCAACAATTTCAAAAAGTACCGCAGTGGGATCATTAATGAGAAAAAAGCTGAAGCCGGTTTTTGATCCCATACAAATGAATCTTAGAATTTTAAGCAGTTAAAGTGATAAATATCCATAAATAGTTAATGGTTATGGTATTATAAACGGTTAATATTCTTATTTATCATTAATTAGTATCCATAACAGAGCAAAAGCAGAGGTAGAAGAAAAGTGGATTTTTTCCCGATTTTCATGAACATTAAAAGTCGTCAATGTGTGGTTATAGGCGGCGGCAAGATTGCAGCAAGAAAAATTGCTTTATTGCTCAAGGCTGGTGCGCAGGTACAGGTGGTAGCACCTGAATTATGTCGTGAAGTAAATGAAATGGCTCAAACCGGACAAATTAAACATTATGCCCGGGCTTTTGATGAAAAAGATATTTGTGACAGCAGCTTGTGTGATAGTGTGCTGGTGATTGCTGCGACTAACGATCAGGTGGTTAATGAAAAGGTATCCGAACTGGCCAGAGCCCGTTCCATGCCGGTTAATGTTGTTGATCAGCCGCATTTGTGCAGTTTTATTATGCCTTCTATTGTTGATCGCTCCCCAATTCAGATCGCTATTTCAACCGGTGGCAGTTCTCCGGTACTGGCGCGTTTACTACGAACCCGTCTGGAGAGTTATATTCCGGCTGCTTATGGCAAACTGGCACAGCTGGTGGATGGTTTTCGCAGTAAGGTGATTGAAAAGTTTCCAAATTCAGAGCAGCGTCGTTATTTCTGGGAAAATGTACTGGAAGGACGG
>JALSUJ010000609.1 GCA_027071355.1 Gammaproteobacteria bacterium
CTGGATGTGGTCTATAGGCGTGAAGATGAAATTACCTCTCTGGCTGAAGAGCTGGAGGATGAATTATCTGAAACAGATATTGATCTGGAACAACTGGTGCAAAGTGATGATGTAGAAAGTGCCCCGGTTGTGCGTTTACTGCAGACCATCTTTGAAGATGCCATGCAGGTTAAGGCTTCCGATATACATATTGAACCGGACGAAAAGGTATTACGTATTCGGATGAGAATTGACGGGGTGCTTAATGAGCAGGTGATGAATGAAAAACGTATTGTTTCAGCACTGGTTTCTCGTTTAAAACTTATGTCCGGACTGAATATTTCAGAAAAACGATTGCCCCAGGATGGTCGTTTTCATATAAAAATCAAACAGCATTCTATTGATGTGCGTCTCTCCACTATGCCTACTCAACATGGGGAATCTGTGGTCATGCGTCTGCTGGATCAAAATGCCGGTATTCTGGATCTTAATGAAATTGGTATGAGTGAGGATATTTTACAGCGCTTCAGAAAGATCATTCATCGCCCTCATGGCCTGATACTACTGACCGGACCGACTGGCAGTGGTAAAACTACCACCCTGTATGCAGCTTTAAATGAACTGAACAGCAGTGAGAAAAAAATTATTACCGTTGAAGATCCGGTGGAATACCGGCTGGAACGGATTTCTCAGGTACAGGTTAATTCCAAAATTGATTTAAGTTTTGCCAGGGTATTGAGAACCGCTTTACGTCAGGATCCGGATATTATGCTGGTTGGTGAAATGCGAGATTCAGAAACAGCAGATATTGCTATCCGTTCAGCTATGACCGGACATATGGTATTGTCCACTCTGCACACCAATGATGCTATTAGTTCAGTCTATCGTCTGCAGGATATGGGTGTGGAAGGATATCTGATTGCCACATCATTACAGGCTATTGTGGCACAAAGGCTGGTACGAAAATTATGTGACAATTGCAAAACAGAGCATCTTCTGGATGAACATGAAAAAATCTGGCTGCAGGGTGCGGTTAAAGAAAATATAGAGAGTTATCATTTTTATCAGGGCTCCGGTTGTCATCTTTGTAATAATACCGGTTATAAAGGCCGAAAAGGAGTGCATGAAATTCTGGAAATTAATGATCAATTGACCGATGCCTTCCGCCAGGATGATGCCAGTGCCTTTGTCACATTTGCAAAAAAAGCACCGGGCTATAATCCTCTGGTTAATAGTGCACTAGAACTGGCAAAACAAGGTATTACCAGTATTGAAGAAGTCCTGCGCCTGGCCGGTACCATAGAAGACCACTCATAATGCACTTAACACTTAACACTTAAATGGCAAGATATTTCTATAAAGGGCGTACAGCCCATGGTAATGCAGTTGAAAATATTATGGAGGCCGCTTCAGAAGATGCTGTGGCAGCTCAATTACTCAATAGT
>JALSUJ010000610.1 GCA_027071355.1 Gammaproteobacteria bacterium
CTGCTGGACAATCTACGCCGTGAAAGTCTCAGCAAAATATATGGAAGACCACAGGAAGCCTCTCAATCTGAAATGGCGGAGCAATATGGTGATTATTTTAAACGTTATATTAAAAAAGGCATTGAGATGGAATTACTTGATCCACAGTTGCAGCAGTTTGATCTGCAGCAACTCTCTACTGCCATTTTACCAGAACAAGATTATCAGTTTGACTACCTGGGTCTGCAAACACTCTATGATCGTTACTTCCTGCACCATGACAAAGTCCGTATTGAGTTGCCGCAGGCCTTTTTTATGCGCGTGGCCATGGGACTGGCCATTAACGAAATTGACCGGGAACAGCGTACCATTGAATTTTATCGTCTATTATCCTCCTTTGACTTTATGTGTTCCACACCCACATTATTTAATTCAGCCACCTTAAGACCCCAGTTGTCCTCCTGTTATCTGACCACCATACCTGATGATCTGGAAGGTATCTATTCGGCCTTAAAAGACAATGCCCTGTTATCCAAATTCGCCGGTGGTCTGGGTAATGACTGGACACCAGTGCGTGGGCTGGGTGCTCATATAAAAGGTACTAACGGTGAATCTCAGGGGGTTGTACCTTTTCTGAAAGTGGCTAATGACACCGCCGTTGCCGTTAATCAGGGCGGCAAACGCAAGGGCGCGATGTGTGCCTATCTGGAAACCTGGCATATTGATATTGAAGACTTTCTGGATTTAAGAAAAAACACCGGGGATGAGCGCCGTCGCACCCATGATATGAACACCGCAAACTGGGTTCCAGATCTGTTTATGAAGCGGGTTGCCGAAAATCAGCAATGGACCTTATTCTCCCCGGATGAAGTACCTGAACTGCATGAACAATATGGTCAGACATTTGAACAAAGCTATCTTGACTGTGAAGAGAAAGCCGCGCGCGGTGAAATTAAACTCTTTAAAACGGTTAAAGCCAATGAGCTGTGGCGCAAGATGCTGGGAATGTTATTTGAAACGGGTCATCCCTGGATTGCCTTTAAGGATCCCTGTAATATTCGCTATACCAATCAGCATATGGGTACAGTACACAGTTCTAATCTGTGTACTGAAATAACCCTGCACACCAATGAAGAGGAAGTAGCAGTCTGCAACCTCGGTTCTGTCAATCTGCTAGCCCATATGAATAAAAATGGTCTGGATCACGAGAAACTGGAAAACACCATCAACACGGCCATGCGAATGCTGGATAATGTCATCGACTATAATTACTACGCCATCCCGCAGGCACGCCAGTCTAATCTCAGACACCGTCCGGTAGGACTTGGTATTATGGGTTTTCAGGATGCTCTGTATTATCAGAAAATAGCTTATGGCAGTGAACAGGCAGTAGAATTTGCCGACTACTCCATGGAAGCGGTCAGCTATTATGCCATCAAAGCCTCATCTCAACTGAGTGATGAGCGTGGTAGTTTTTCATCTTATCAGGGTTCCCTCTGGAGTCAGGGTATTCTGCCTCTGGATTCAGCCAGACTGCTGGCCGAACAAAGACAGAATTATATTCAATACGATACCAGCAGCACGCTTGACTGGGATAGTTTAAGAGCAACCATAAAGCAACAGGGCATGCGTAATAGTAACTGTCTGGCCATTGCCCCAACAGCGACCATTTCCAATATCTGCGGCGTCAGTCAGTCCATTGAACCGGCCTATCAGAACCTGTATGTTAAATCCAATCTGTCCGGTGAGTTTACCGTGGTTAATGCCTGTCTGGTGCATCATCTTAAAGAACTAAACCTCTGGGATGAAGTAATGGCTAATGATCTTAAATACTATGACGGCTCATTATTACCCATCGAACGTATTCCCGATGAAATCAAATCCATCTATGCCACCGCTTTTGAACTGGATACCCGCTGGTTAATTGAAGCAGCATCCAGAAGACAGAAATGGATCGATCAGGCACAAAGTCTGAATCTGTATATGGCTGAACCTTCCGGAAAAAAACTGGATCAATTGTATAAACTGGCCTGGGTTCGTGGTTTAAAAACTACTTATTACTTACGTTCTATGGGGGCAACCCATATGGAAAAAAGTACCACCCAGACGGAAAACATGACGGTGCAGGAAACACCTAAGGTATGTTCCATACTTGACCCCAACTGTGAGGCTTGCCAATAGGACAGAAGCGGGTATTGAAAGAACAAGAGAATAGTATCGAATAGTTTAAAAAATACAAACAGGAAAACTCATTATGTTAAACTGGGACGATCCACTGGCCACATTTACAAGCAACAATAAAGATAATAACACTACAGCCAAAGCAGAAGAGGCCATTCATGCACATAATATTATCAAACAGGAATCTGTGTCCATTGAGACAAAAGAAAATATAATTGATACACAAACTGCATCCAGTATGGAGCCGGTTCGTGCTGATGATAAACGGGTCATTAATGGTCTGACAGATATTAATCAATTAGCACCGTTTAAATATCCCTGGGCCTGGGACTTTTTTCTTAATGCTAATAAAAATCACTGGACACCGCTGGATATCAATATGTCCAGAGATGTGCATGATTATCAGCATAGAATGACACTAGAAGAAAAACACGTTTATGAAAATGTACTTTCCTATCTGACCACCTCCGATATTCTGGCCATGCGCAATGTGGGCCTGGCGGTTATGGAAAAGATGACCGCTCCAGAACTGCAGATTTATCAGGCCCGACAGGTATATGAGGAAGCACTGCATACCTGGACTTATCAGCATTGTATTGAATCCATTGGTCTGGAACAGGGGGAAATTTATAACCGTTATCGGGTAGTGCCCGCGATTAATCAGAAAATTCAGCTGGCCAATAATAAAATTAATTCTGTATTAAGAGCCGATATCGATTTAACGGATAAAGATGAACTGGAAAATTTTGTACTGTCCTATACCTTTTTCGCCGGTATCTTTGAAGGCTGCTGGTTCTACAACGGCTTCAGCCCCATATTTGCCCTGCAGCGCCGGGGACTGATGACCGGTACTGCCGAACAATTACAGTATATTATGCGCGATGAAGTCCTGCACTGTGCCTTTGGTATTCGAGTCGTAAATCAGATCATTGCGGAAAACAATGTCAGTATCGATCCCGCACAGATACAGACCATGTGGGAAGAAGCCGAAGCGGCAGAAATTGATTATGCCCGTTATATTTTACGTGATCCCATCATCGCTTATAACGCTGAAGATCATATTGAACAGTTTCGCTTTATCGCCAACCGTCGAGCAAAGCAGTTAAAACATAAAGAGCCATTCCCCGGTGCCAAAAATCGTCTTAACTGGCTGGATGAACAGGCCAATTTACGCAAGGAAAAAAACTTTTTTGAAACCAGGGTCACTGAATATCAGACAGGGGGAGCATTGAAGTGGGATTAAGCGTTAAGCGTTAAGCGTTAAGCGTTAAGCGTTAAGAAAAAGTATAAGTATTGAGTTTTGAAAGTTAATAAAGAATATTGTCCAAATTTTAGAACTCAAATTCAATTAGAAATTTATAGGTCTCATCTGCTGTTTGATTATCCAGGCCAGTAATCACACCAGCTTCCCAGCGGATCTGTTTACGACCACCCATTTTAATCGTACCCAGGAGTACCGGGCCTATGCCCTCACTGGTATCACTGCTATAAAATTCAATAGCTGGCTCTAATTGCCTTGACAAACGATACCGGCCCTGCAAAGCCATAGCCGTTTCCAGTTCATTGTTAAAATTACTGCCCCATTCATAAATCAGATATATATTAGCAGTACCAACCCATTTCCCCCACTCTTTTTCAATTAATAATGCGGATGAAACTTCCGAAATATGTTTCTGTGTTTCATGTTCTGCTTCAAAGAGCATACCCCAGTCATAATCGTATTCGCCCTGTTCTGTGATCTGCCATAATGCTTCAAGCTCTACTGATGTCAGCTTAAAGTCCTGCTCACGATTTTTTTCACCCACCAGATACAATTCACCCATCCAGCGATCATTAATAGATTGACCATAGGCTAATTTATGTATTCTGGCATTATCCTTGGTACGATCTTCAGAGTCTTTTTTGTAAAGCGTTCTAAATTCAATATCACGTTCATGAGGTTGTACATATGGATGATAAATCTTGTCAATAAAACTACCGCCACTTGCACTATCCGCATAAACTGTATGAATGACAGACAGCAGAACGCTAAGTGTGCTGAGCATTAGTACAGTAATAATTTTTTTAGACTTATAAACAATATCATTCATTTGACGCGTTTCTTAACAGGCTTCTTCTTAAAATTAAAATTATAATTACGGGTAATATCAATCCGCTAAGATACATGCTCGCCTGAATTGCAGTGGGTGTCGCCTCATAGCCAAGCAGGGCATATAGTAATTGTCCTAATACTGATTTTTCTGATAACCACTGAGTGGTATTCCATAACGGCATCTGAGCCGGTAACCAGTCTGCCTGTATCATCAATAAAGTGGCCTGGGAAATCATTCCGGAGGATACCAGAATTAATAAACCCAGCCCAAAACTCATAGCCCATTTTTCACTTATATTGACTAATAAATAATAAAAAAGAAAACCAATACTTACACCAATACTAACACCAATGGTCATTCCCATAATAACCGCTGCATAATGATTTTGACTGCGGGTGACACTCAGATAGTATAATAAAATCTCGGCCCCTTCACGAATCATGGCGGTAGACGTTATAAATATCATTATAATAATCAGCATCCGCTGCAGAATGATTTTTTTTCTATAATTAAAATTAAGCAATAAAATGATATAACCCAATAGCATAATATAAACAGCATACTGAATGATAGCATTACTCACCTCCTGACCCACACCATCAAACCAGTCTGATACCAGCGGGATATTGGTACCATAAATAACAGCACCCACTGTACCAAAGATCAGAGACCATAATATCCAGGTACGCTGAATACCGCTCTGTTTTGAAAGTGCCAGTAAGATACTGAAAATCAATGCAGCTTCCAGGACTTCTCGCAGAACAATAATGACTGAATTCAATAACATGCTTTGAATCCTTTATTTATTTTATGGCCAGAGAAACTTATTTCAGGGATTTTATCTGGTCTCTTATTTAACCTTTCTCTTAACCGTTTATTTAACTGTTTATTTAACAATGACCTTCCCCTGTGCTGTTT
>JALSUJ010000611.1 GCA_027071355.1 Gammaproteobacteria bacterium
ATATAAATATCGTAAATAAGGATTATAAATGAGCAAAAATAAAAGCCAGTTGAACAATTTGTTCAACTGGCTGCACTTGAACAAAATATATTAGTTTAAATTATGTGATTGAACAATTTGTTCAATTTATTTTGAAACAGCTTAAAAATCGGCTGGAAGATTAACGGGTTAATTTATAACAGGTGTATTAACAAAAATTTAAGTCTATGAAAAAAAAGCTATTTATATAAATCTTTTACTAATGTTAAACGGTTGGTACACATGTTGCTAAAACGATAAAGATAAAACCTCTGGAGGATTATAGCTTGAGTATAGAACAAAAAAGTACATCCGATAATTCAGAACCGAAAAGCCTGCATGATGATGTGAGCTGGGGTCCCTGGTTATTTAGACTGACTCTGGCGGGTACCCTGTTTTTTATGTGGTGGCTGGTGATTTATGATCATGGTGTTCTCGCTCATCATTAATCCACGTTTAAATAAGCAATAGAGTATGAGGAAAATAAAATGATAAAAAACTGGGTTTTTTCTTTTCTAATAGCCTTTCTTGTTTTCTATGCCATGGATCACGCCATAATGTCTATGCAGGGGCTGCCCCTGAATATAGATATGACTCCTGCACAATAAGTAGAAATACGTGAGATATAAGTCAGGTATCGTTGTTATTTATTTTTTTAATTCTGGAACATTAAATGTCACTAGTAATAAATAAAGCAGAAGTTTCGCATAGACCCGATAGCATAACTCCCGATAGCAAAAAGGGAAACCAGTCAGTGCAATCCCGTTCAGGGCGTTCATTTAACTGGCTATACTGGATACTTTTATCGGGGCTTGTTGTTCTGTTTTTCAGCGGTACTTTAACATGGGCAGCGGATGCAATATCAGATACCACAGATGTTGTGAATCAGACTATTACCGCTAAACTGGCGCCAATTTTAGGACCTTCTGATTATCGTCAGATTGGTTCAATGAGCAGTCGTTCCTTTGTCTGGATAATTGCACAGTTGCACCTGTTTCTGGCTGCCTTCGTACTGGCGGTGCCACTTTTTGTAACTGTTATTGAATGGATTGGTGTTAAAACCGGTGACCCGCGTTATGACGATATGGCGCATGAGTTTATGAAGGTTTCCATGACCGCGTATTCTCTGACTGCTTTATTTGGCGGCACCCTGGCTTTAGCTTTATTTTTACTCTATCCCACTTTTATGGCCTATATGATGGAGGTGTTTGGTAACCAGGTCATGGTATATGCGCTATTATTTTTTTTAGAAAGCGGGGTACTCTATATATATTACTATAGCTGGTATGCTTTACGTTACGGTAATAAAAAATACCTTCATCTGTCTCTGGGTGTGCTGCTCAATGGTGTGGGTACAACTCTGTTGTTTGTAGCCAATTCATGGGCTACCTTTATGATGGCTCCATCTGGTGTAGATGATGCCGGTGCAGTAACCGGTAGTATCTGGGCGATTATGCGTGGTCCATTATGGAATCCCTTAAATCTGCATCGTTTTGTTGCCAATATTGCATTTGGCGGAGCGGTAGTTGGTGCCTATGCTGGTTATAAATTACTCAGTGCCAGAACCATGACACAACGTGCTCATTACGACTGGATGGGCTATACCTCAAACTTTATTGCGGTACTGGCATTTCTTCCCCTGCCTTTTGCAGGCTACTGGTTAATGGCTGAAATCTACGCGTATTCTCAGCAGATGGGTATTACCGCGATGGGTGGTATTCTGGCCTGGTTATTTATCGTGCAGGCGGTGTTAATTGGTACTATTTTACTGGCTGCCAATTATTATTTATGGAATGGTATGTCCCGCTGTGACGGTTCCAGACGTTATACCTGGCTGATCAAATATATTGCTATTACCCTGGTGGGTAGTTTTCTAATTTGGGTAACACCCCATACCTTAATCTTGTCGGCTAAGGAAATTGCGGCTCTGGGTGGTGCACACCATCCCATACTTGGGCCATTTGGTATTATGCCGGCAAAAAATATTGCCGTAAATCTAATGTTAATTGGTACCTTTCTTTCCTTTCAGTTATATCGTCGTGCAGATAAAGAAATTACCGTTCCCTGGGCAGGTTTTGGTAATGCCTTGATGGTGGTAATTTATATTATTGCTATTGTGAATGTAATTTTCCTGGGTGTTTATTACGGGTATTTTACCAACACAGTTTATAAAGTGGGTTCTTCTGTTGCTCAGGTTGTTTCAACGGTGATAGTAATTATCTCCGGGGTGACTATTGATACCTTAATGTTTAAGGGTGCCCGCACATTGCCTACTACCTGGGGAAAAATATCCAATCGCGGTGTTTACGCCCTGTTTGCTCTGCCTATAGCATTTACCTGGTTAATGGCATTAATGGGCTATGTGCGTTCTTCAGTACGGACACACTGGCATGTTTACACGGTAATGAAAGATAACTCAGTAGATAATTTTATACCCAGTATTGGTCATGCAGCAAATATGATGACCATTGCCACAATCAGTTTTCTATTGCTGGTGCTATTTATTTTCTGGGTGGCATCGCTGGGAGAAACGCGGCAGGAAAAACCGATCAACTGACCCCGGTTCCTCCTGATATTTCTCCCGCAGGAGAATAAATATATACCCAGTAGTACAACTGTGATTTGACCCCGGAATATAATATGACAACACAAAATACGCTCTCTCAGGATACCGAATCGATTCAACACAGCGGTCTGCCGGTTATAGTTAAAGTCCTGGCTTTTATGGTGATACTGGTACTGATTTTTACCGGGATAGCTAATCTTCTGCCGCAAGTTGAAGGGCAGGCGCCTAAGGAAACTAAAGTGGATCTTGCAGCGCTGACTATGGATAGTTATATTGCTATGGGTGAGCAATTATTTAAAGGCAAGGGAACCTGTACCCTATGTCATAATGAGCTGGGACGGGCACCGAATATTCTGGCGCTGGATATGGTGGCTACAGCAAAGAAACATTTAAGTTCTGATGAATATAAGGGCGAAGCTAAAAATTCAGAAGGTTATTTTCGAGAGTCAATGCTTGAGCCGAGTAAATATGTAGTGCCGGGATTTGGTAAGCAGGGTGAGCCGTCACCTATGCCGGTGATCAATAAACCGCCTATTGCTTTATCTGATATTGAAATAGGGGCAATTATTGCTTTTCTTCAGGCTAAAGACGGTGGTCAGCCAACCATTGCATTGCCTAAAGATGTACCTGCCGAAAATACTCAAAGTTCTGCATTGTCAGCCCCCCCCGAAGTGGCAAAAAATGCTCAGGCAGTGCTGACTAAAAATGGCTGTCCTGCCTGCCATACTATACTTGAAAGCACTGCAACTATTGGTCCGAATTTAAAAACCGTTTCTCAACGTTTATCGAGAGAAAAAATCAGGGAAAGTATTATTAATCCCGGTGCCGTGATTGCAGAAGGTTATCCTCCAATTATGCCGACTAATTTTGCAGACAAGATGATGGTGAAAGAACTGGAAATGGTAGTTGATTTTTTAGCACAGGCAGGTCAGAAACCTGCAACAGAAACTGAACAAAAAGGCGAATAACAACGATGAAAAGTTTTAAGTTTCCGCCATTATTAATGGCTGTTTTGATTCTGACTGTAGTTTTTCTGTTTTTCAAATACGCAGTTCCTCCTTTAATGCCTGTGTCACTGTTAATTCAATATATGATTATATGTGTTATTGGTGTGCTACTGTTTTTCTCCTTTGATGAAAAAACCTGGAATAATTTTAAATATCCTATCGCTGCTGTGGTACGAAAAGACAATACCTGGCCGTTACGCTGGTTTTTTCTGCTGGCAATACCTGCTCTGATTGCCTGGACAACGTATATTATGATCAGGCCTGACTGGGAATCTCCGGTTGAACTTCGGCAGATACATCCAGCCCCTCCATCCACTTTAAATGTATTTAATAAAAAATATGATCTTACCAAACTGGAAAATCCTGTGCGTGAAAAAGTGATTGCCAGTATGAAAGCAGGCGATAAGGATAAGGGCTGGGAAATATATAATAATGCAGTCGGAGCAGGGCGTGATGTGTATTATCAGAACTGTTTTTTCTGTCATGGTGATTTGATGTATGGAGAAGGTGTATTTGCCAATGGCTTTAACCCCCGTCCTATTAATTTTCAGGATGAAACCATTAACCAGTTACAGGAAGCATTTTTATTCTGGCGTATAACCACCGGCGGTCCCGGTCTGCCCAGAGAAGGTACACCATGGAATTCGGCAATGCCTGTCTGGCATGGAATGCTGGCTGAAGATGATGTTTGGAATGTGATCACCTTTTTATATGATTATATTGGCGAAGTTCCCCGGATCTGGGATGCCGATGTGTCCAAAATTGCAACCGGCATGAAAACTGAACTGGAAAATCGTCGGGCTAAAATGAAAGGGCGGGAATTATATAATTTGCGTTGTGCTGTATGTCATGGTGAAGACGGTGCTGGAGACGGAGTGGCTGCCGACAGACTTTATCCAAGACCTCGTGATTTCACTCTGGGTCTGTTCAAGTATAAAACATCACCAGGTACGATGCCGGTGCGGGATGAGGATTTATTTAAGACCATTAAATATGGTCTGACCGGTACAGGCATGCCGGGCTGGAGCAAATTAATGACGGATGAGCAGATTAAATCTCTTATTCCGGTTATTAAACGTTTTGATGTGTCTGCAACCTGGTCACCGGAAGATGCGGAAGACGATGCCTTTGATGAAGATGGGCATTATATTAAAGATGATTTTAAAGTGGTCACAGATATCGAACCTTTAAGCGGTCAGATCCCCTATAGTGAGGAATCCGTAGCTAAGGGTAAAAAAGCCTTTAAACCCTGCCAGGAATGTCATGGTGTTTATGGGCGTGGTAATATTCGTTCTGGAAAGCGGCTGGCTGATGACTGGGGATTCCGGATCTGGCCCAGAGATTTGAATAAACCCTGGTCCTGGCGTATGACCAATCGCAGCACGGCAAAAGACCCGCTTAAAGCTCGTGATGAAATTATTAAAAATATTTATCAGCGTTTATCAATCGGTATTCCAGGTACGCCAATGCCTGCACATAGAGCAGAAGGTGAGGGGAATCCAGATCCTGTGAGTCTGGAAGATCGCTGGCATATTGCGAATTATGTTTATTCTCTTAGAGATAAAAATACGGCTCCGGGTAAAGGGGTTATTAAGGGCGTAAAAATATCTGGTCAATTACCGGATAATATAACAGATAAGGTCTGGCAAAAGGCGCCTGTAACCTCTATGCGCCTGGTACCCAATATTATTAAGGCGTCACGTCTGTTCAGGCCATTAAATGATCTGGTCAGTGTCAGGGTGTTATATAACGACGATGAGATAGCATTTTTAATGCAGGTCAATGATCGTACACAGAGTCTGCCGGGTCAGGAATACACCATGAGCATTCAGGATGAGGATCTGTCTCTGTATTCAGATGCTATTGCCATGCAGTTTCCAATGGCAGATGCCTATACTTCAGCACCTATGGTGGAAAAACCGCTGTACCGTCATGGGGATGCTTCCCATCATACTGCTATGTGGTACTGGAATGCCGGTAGTGTGACGCCGCCTGAAAAGGCAATGACTATGGTGTTTAAAGGAACAGGGCCGGATAATAAACCGGAACTGTTAAAGGATTACCATGAGGTCAGTGCTCAGGGGCAATGGGATGAAGGACGCTGGCAGATCCTTATGAAACGTAAACGTCAGGGTAGTGATGGGCATATCAGCTTTAAGGAAGGTGAGTTTATACCAGTATCCTTTGCCAACTGGGACGGTAGTAATGGTGAGACAGGTTCTCTGCATACACTGACTACCTGGTACTGGCTGTTATTACCGCCTCCGGAAGATCCGCTTAAATTATATGGCTTACCTGCAACGCTGGGTTTACTCACTTTTATTGCGGGTCTGATCACGGTCAGAGTTCAAAGAAAAAAATATAGCAATATTTTGGCATAAATTATCGTATTATGGATTTTAAATGATCGCGGGAATTTTAGGTTAAAAGCTTATTCAGGTTTATATAGTAACAAATAATATATTGATATGTGGTGTGGTGTGGTGTGAATGAATGGCTTAAAAATGGTATTAAAAACTATAATTTTTACCCTGCTGATACTAAGTATTCCCGGGCAGGTTTTTGCTGTGGATATAGCTAAGGGACAGGGTATTGCCAAACGGGTTTGTGCAGCCTGTCATGGTAAACAGGGGATCAGTCGTGCGCCGGTTTTTCCTAATCTATCCGGTCAGAAACAGGCTTATCTGCTTAAACAGCTTAAAGATTTTAAAGCTGGGGTCAGAAGCAGTAATAATATGCAGGGAGTTACGGCAAATCTGTCAGAAGAAGATATGAGTAATGTGGCCGCTTATTTCGCTGCGCATGGCAAAGTTGAGGCCAGTGCCAGAAAAGTCAGTCAGTCGCTATTAAAGAAAGTGGATGATAAATTGAATATCTGTATGTCCTGTCATACCCGAAGTGGTATCAGTCAAAATGATAAATTTCCAAATCTGGCAGGGCAGAAGGATCAATATTTACAAAAAGAACTGGAAAAGTTTAAAAAAGGCAAACGAAAAGATACCACTATGTCTGCTATTGTAAGACAACTGGATAAGAAAGATATTAAAAATCTGAGTAAATATTTTTCCAGGGCAGGTAAAATAAAAATCCAGTAAGCGGTATCATTTTCAATAAGCATTATTCCTGGGGCGGTTGAGCTTTTATATTTAATATACGCTCAATAGTTACTATACAAGGATTATAAACCGGTCTGATTGTCATACAGGGCATATAATGCTGTTTCAATAAAGCCGGATAACTCCCTGTTCATCATGGCATTTAATTCAGGATCATTAATTTTCTGATAGCTGGGATTCCCACCCAGCTGATAACGCCCTAAATTAGTAGGTATGTTGGGTTGTTTGACTAGAATGAGATCGCCTTTTAAGAGCGCAACGGTCTGATCACTGCCGGAAGGTTTTATGACACCAAACCCAGGGTCAGATTTGTTTAATGAAAGAATGTCTCGGCCCCAGCATTGATGAGAAAAAGGTTTTCCCAGTAAACTGACTATGGTTGGTACGACATCAATCTGGGTGGCTACGGTTGATATTCTTGCGCCATATTGCTGAGTAATACCCGGAGCAATTAATAGCAGGGGCACATGAAATCTTAATAAATCTATATCGGAAATCTGCGGTTTTACCCCAAAACTATGATCGCCTAATATCACAAAAAGTGTTTCTTTATAATAAGGTTTATTTTTTATAGCTTTAAAAAATTCCCCTAGAGCCCAGTCGGAATATTTCATTGCCGTAAGATGTTCAGAATATTCACCCATATTGGTAATTCTGGGAAATGGCAGCTTTTCTGGTAATGCATAAGGCGTATGATTGGATAATGTTTGCAGCATGGCAAAAAAAGGCTGGTCCGAATCTATTTTGTCTAATTCTTGTACTGCTCTGTTAAACATATCTTCATCAGAGACCCCCCAGGTTCTATCCTGAAACTTGGGGTTAATATAATCCTTACGACCAATAAAATTGGTTAAACCCTGATTACGAAAAAATCCTTCCTGATTATCCCAGGTAAACGCCCCATTATAGACATAGAGATCATTAAATTTATCTCGTTTTAATAATGCAGGCAGTCCTGAAAAAGCATTTCTACCCTGAGGCTGCTGCATTAAATATTCAAAACCGGGGACATTAGGAAAACAGGAAAAGGTAGCAAACATGCCCTGATGAGTATGAGTTCCATTAGAAAAAAAACGCTCAAATAATAAGCCCTGTTTTGTTAATTTATCAAATTCTGGAGTGATACCATAATCATTGCCCAGACTACCTACATAGCTGGCGCTGAAACTTTCCATTAAAATGACAACGATATTTTTTATATTTTTATTGA
Source organism: Gammaproteobacteria bacterium (assembly GCA_027071355.1). Classification (GTDB taxonomy): domain Bacteria; phylum Pseudomonadota; class Gammaproteobacteria; order GRL18; family GRL18; genus JANELJ01. The sequence goes on from JALSUJ010000611.1 coordinate 7,918, forward strand.
CCGGTGATTTAACAGGCGTATGAAGGCGTAAAATCTTCTGTGTTTCAGGTTTTAAAAGAACATCATTGTCTGTAAGAACCATTTTTCTGGTGATATCCAGTGCGTCCTGTTTTGCTAATAATTTTAGCCATTTTTTTCCTTTTACTTCATTGGATGAATTTCTTAAGGCTTTAAGAAATGTAAATGTACCATTTAAGGCCAGATGGTTGGCGAAAAGATGGCTGCTCTGAAAGGCATCGCCCCAGCGTAAAGGTGGGCCGGAACGAATAGTACCGCCTCGAGCACCTATTATTAATAATACTAATAATACCAGGACAGTAACAGCTCGTACTGCAAAGTGTGCTGACTCTACCGGGGGAGTATCAGAGCCGCAAAAACAACGATAGGCTGCAATTTTTTTTAGTACATAGGCATAGAGAGTGACTAATAATAGCCATAATAAAAGGTAGCGAATAATAGGAAAACCATTCCAGAGCATACTGCTTACCGTTGCGGGATCTTCTTTCAAATACTGGAATGCAATACTATTAAGCCGGTTATGGAACTCATGATAAAAATCCAGTTCTACGACGCCAAGAAACAGACAAAAACCCATGGCCAGAATTATCCACAGGCTGGCAATTTTTCTTTTTCCCAGACCTCTGAGTAATAACAATCCAAAGATAAGAGGCAGTAGAATATAACTGACCACGATAAGGTCAAACCTTATGCCTATTAAAAAAGCATTGAGAATATCAATACCGGGGATACCTTCAAGTAAATCTTTATTTCTGATAATTAAAATAACACGCAGAATGGCAAAAGAAAAAAGAGAAAAAATAGCGGTGTTGAATAGAAAAATACTATCAGCTGCTAATTTATTATGGCTGAATTTCATAAGCTAGTTTTTAATTGACCTCTTTTTTAAAAATATATAACTGGTTCGGTTCACCGCATATATACAGTGTACCATCGGGTGAAATAACGATCCCTTCTGCTTTTTTTATGGGGGCCTGCAAATTTCCAGAGCCGATTTTTAATGAAAAAGAACCGACTTCTTTACCAGTTAATGTATATTCAATGATTTGACGGGAGCGTCGACTCAGTATAAATAAATGCCCGGTCTTATTATTATAAGAGATGCCGGATAAGCTGCGTAAAAATTTATTTGGTAAGGCTTCAGCATCCCAGGGAATCGTTATTACCGGCTGCTTGATATTTTTAACTGGCCATTGAAGTGCGGCAATTTTTTTGGGTTTTCTTTCTTTAATGACAAAAATCCGTCCTGTTTTTGCAGCATAGCTTACACCCTCAATTCCGGTATTTCCGGGTGGATAATTTAAAATTTTTACTGCATGAGTGGGATCATAGTTTATTATAGTGGTATCAGGTAATATTCGAAACCAGGATAGCATGCCTGTTCGTTCAGAAATAATTGCAAATTTATTATTACCGAGATAAGTGATCCCCTCGGTATCTTCAAATCCTTTTAAGTCAATTTTACGGATATATTTTCCACTAGAAGAGAGTATGTGAATTTCAGGGGCATTATTGACGATGACATAAAGTAAATTGTTATCTGGGTTGTATGCCAGCCCTGAACTTTGCTGTGCAGTATCAGCAATATTTAAGGGGCCATCAATAAGCTTATAGTTCTGTAAAAAACCTGAATTATGGCCAAAAAAATAATTAAAGTACAACCAGATGGCAATTAAGGTAAAACCTGATACTAAAAAAGCAGTAAGTATTATTTTTTTGCGAAAAAAAAATGAAAAATAATTCATATCATTGTTGTAAAGTAATTTTAGTTAATGATGGATCAGTGCCCTGTTTTAATGATTCTTTATTTTGCGATGACCATGAATTAAGTTCATTTTTTAAGATATAAGCAGCGCTTTGATAATAGGCAATGGTTTTTTCCAGTTTATCGGTATCTGGTGTTTCCAAGTGTTGGATGCTGATGCCTGAGGGCTTGTTTACTCGAATATATTGCTCTGTTTGTTTTTTAGGTTTGAGTATACTGAGGATTTGATCCTGGTACAAGCCAAGGTACTGGTAATTGGCAATTAAGGCAATATTTTCCTGAGTAGTCTGTTTAAGGACATCCCGCCCGTAGAACCATGAGTCGTAATCCATATTCAGTAAACCCAGCAGCGTGGGAGCAACATCGATCTGACCAGAGCGGCGTGTGATAATCTGTGGTTTTATATGTTCAGGGCTGTAAATCCATAGTGGGATATGATATTTGTTAACCGGTAGATTTTCTCTACCGGCACTGCCAGCACAATGATCGGCCAGCACAACAAACACCGTATCCTTAAACCAGGGCTTATTTTTTGCCCAGTTGATAAAGCGTTTAATGGCAAAATCGGTATATTTAACAGCCCCATATCTACCATCACCTGAAGGGATATCAATTTTATTGTCAGGATAGGTATAAGGACGATGATTAGAGGTCGTCATTAAATGAAAAAAGAATGGCTTTTTTGTTTTATATGCCAGATCAGCCTGTTTTAAGGTTTCTTCATACAGGTCTTCATCTGAAACTCCCCAGGCATTTGAAAATTTAACTTCATCATCAGGGATAGTGCTTTGGTCAACGATGCCATCATAGCCATTTTGAGAGAAAAAACTGTTCATATTGTCAAAATAGCCGCGTCCACCATAAATAAATTTTGTATCATAGCCCTTGCTTTTAAATATATTGCCCAATGACCATTTATCACCTTCTTTACCGATACGTTTAACAACTGAGCGGCCTGGGGTGGGAGGAATAGATAAGGTAATTGATTCAAGTCCCCGGGTTGTCCGGGTGCCGGTGGCATAAAAATCGGTAAAAAATAAACTGTTTTTAGACAATTGATCCAGAAATGGGGATAGTTTCGCTTTATTTCCAAAGACACCCAGATATTTTGCACTCAGGCTTTCTATAGAAATTAAAATAACATTAAGTTTTTTTTCTTTGCCGGGATTGTCAATATGACGACTGATATTAAATAATTCATCAGGCTTAAGAAATGAAGAATATGGGCTTGCCAGAGCTTTACGGATAATGCTGTCAGCCTTGTTATTGTCTATTTCTGAATAGAAGGTATGGTAATTTAATTCATTGTTTCTAAACGCAGCAAAAAATTGATAAGGACCATTGCTGGCCAGTTCCTTATTAAAATTATTATTAAAATTTAATCGTTGAGATTGATCGATACCAAAAAACACAGAAATTATTATGACCAGTAAAACACCGGAAACGAGTGTTCTCTGAAATAATGTGCTGGTTATGTTTAAGGTACGGTTGAAGCTCTTTTTCAAAGAAAAGGCAATAGCTAAAGTGACAGGGATCAGGGCAGATAAAATACTTAAAACGGGATAAGATTCTCTGATATTATCAATCACTTCTTTTCGATAAACTAAATAATCAACGGCAATAAAATTAAACCGGACCTGAAACTCTTCCCAGAAAATAAATTCTGAAACCACAATAAAACAAAGCAGATAGATAGTTACAACCATCCATATATTCATCACTATCCGAAACGCTTTAGAATGCCAGATTTTTTCCGGAGTCAGCCATAGCAGAATTATTAACGGTATGGATGCATACAGATAAAATGCGGTGTCATAAAGCCAGCCGGTAAGGAAAAGGGTGCTGATATTAAATATTGAATGATTTATCTGATCTGAATACCAGAACAGTAAACCCATACGGGTGAGCAGGGAAATGACAAAAAAAAGCAGATAAAACCACAGATAAAGCTGGAAACGATTTAAAAATTTTATATTTTTGCGCATTATAATTAATTATTAAAAAAATGAATGCTCATAATACTATCATGGGGGTCAATGAATGGTTAATAAAAAGTAAAAAAAAAGTCAATTTCTATAATTCTTGTAATTACGAAGTTCAAATTATACTGAACGGTTAGCTGTTTTATTTAGGGTTAAGCATTAATTGATCCGGATCAATAAAGTCTTAATTAGTTTACCCGCTGATTTGAAGCTCTGTTCTGTTAATGGAATAAATCGTTCAATTTGAACAGATTATTCAATTTAAAAGCTCTTATTACTGAACAACTTGAACCACTTAACGCATAAAAACCATATGATTTATAATGCTTTATTAATGTTTTTTTTATAACTGCATGATTTATAAGATAAATTGTTAATCGGTATGAAACTTGCTCTTTCTAAGACTGCAAAAAGGGGCATATTTAGAAGTATTGATATGCATTGGTATTTTTGAGAACAGAATTTGTATTCATAATAATGATTAAGTGGAGGAAACCTATGGGTATCCGAGCAACAAAAAAACGACTGATCGTTTCGGTTGCAATGGGTCTGGGGTTAGCACTGACTGTCAATGCACAGGCGGCGTCTGATTATCCTGATATTGGCCCACTGCCAGCTGTAAAAATAAACAAGAAGAAAGCGGAACTTGGCAAACGTTTATTCTTTGATCCCAGACTCTCCGGTGATGCGGCGATCTCCTGTGCTCATTGTCATAACCCTGAAAAAGGTTTTGGTGATGGTATGGCATTGTCTGATGGCTATCCGGGTAACAAACATTTTCGTAATAGTCCGACAGTTATCAATACCGTGTATAAGAATCGCTGGAACTGGGACGGTAGAATTGGTACTAATCTGAATGACGTGACTCGCGGCATGATCACAGAAGATTATATTATGAACATGGATATGCGGATTATGCAGGAACGAGTTAAACAGGATCCTGTATACGTTAAAATGTTCAAGGATGCTGGTTATGGCGAACCCTCCAATGGTTCTGTTCGTAAAGCTATTCCCGAATATCTGAAAACATTAACCTCCAGAAATGTTCCTTTTGATAAAAATAAAATGTCCGCTTCTGCTCAACGCGGGATGAAGCTATTCAAGGGTAAGGCAGGCTGTATTCAATGTCATAACGGTCCTAACTTTAGTGATGGTAAAGCTCATAATACCGGAGTGGCAGAAAACTTTGATGTGTTTATGGATACTGACCGTCATCAGGCTTTCCTTGCTTATAACATGTTTATGGGAAATGAGGACCGTATGAAACTTAAACGGGATCCCGGAGCACATATTCATCAGCATCGGGCAGATGGTTCTGATATGGGGACTTTTGTTACGCCTTCCTTAAGAGAGCTGACTCATACTGCACCATATATGCACAATGGTATGATTAAAACGCTTGACGACGTTGTTGCTTTTTACAATAACGGTGGCGGTGAAGATTCCAATAAAGACAGTCGCATTAAAAAACTGGGTTTAAATAATTCTGAGCAGAAAGATCTGGTGGAATTTCTTAAAGCCCTTTCAGGAGATAAGCTGACCGGTAGTAAATATGTCTGGACAGAAGAATACCCTGAAGAATATGAAGCGATTCAAAACTGGCGTCAAGTCAGAAATTAGCGTCCAGGAGAATTAAGATATGAAAAAATTGATTAAAACAGGCGCTTTGTTAGCCAGTGCTGTTTCACTGGCAATACTATCAGGATGCGAAAGTGCAAGCGCTGATAAAGCGGAAGGATTTACGGGTAATCTGAGTCCAGTTTCTCAAGCCGCAGTGGCTGCCAAAGCATCACCAGCAGGAATTCCACCGTTGGCTACTTTACCAGATGCACCACCGATTCCATCTGATAATAAGCAATCAGACGCCAAAGTGGCTTTAGGTAAATTGTTATTTTTTGATCCAAGACTGGGTGGCGATGCATCCGTTGCCTGTGCAAGTTGTCATGATCCGGCACAGGGTTGGGCATGGGCAGAAGATCTGTCACGTGGTTATCCTGGCACGGTGCACTGGCGCAATAGTCAATCCATTATCAACTCTGGTTATTATCCCGGTTCATTCTGGGCTAATTCAGTACCATCACTGGAAAAGCAGGCACCATCAGCAGCTAAAGGTGGGGTAGCCGGTAATGGTGAAAATGATATTATGGAGTCACGACTGGTACTGATCCCTGAATATAAAAAACGTTTCAAGGAAGTGTTTGGTGATGAACATCCATTAATTGCCAATGCCTGGCGTGCAATTGCAGCTTTTGAACGGACATTGAATCAGACGGATACGCCTCTGGATCGCTATCTGAAAGGTGACAAAAAAGCTTTAACGGAAGAGCAGCTTCGGGGTAAGGCTTTATTTGAAGGTAAGGCTGGTTGTATACAATGCCATAATGGCCCACTGGCCTCCAATATGAAGTTTTACAATATTGGTGTACCACCGGCAAAACGCTGGGAAGAGGATGGTCTGGCGCAGATCACTTTCCGCTTTGAACTTTATGGCAAAGGATCTAATGAAGAACTGTATCGTACCGCCAAAGCTGATCCGGGCGCCTATTTCCGGGGTAAGAATAACTGGGATTTAGGTAAGTTCCGTACACCATCATTACGCTATACCATGTATACCGCACCTTATATGCATAATGGCGCGTTTTATACACTGGATGAAGTGGTTGATTTCTACAACAAGGGCGGTTTTGATGAGGATAACAGGACAACTGGCTGGCCAAAAACCAAATCCAGTCTGATTAAGCCTCTTGGTTTAACGGATGATGAAAAAGCTGATCTGGTTGCGTTTCTTGAAGCCTTTTCAGGTGATGAAATCCTGATGGATAAGCCCGAATTACCTGAATATGCGCCTATGTTTACGTTAGAAGAACTTAAGGAAGCAAAGAAATGAGTGAAATAAATTCGATTGAGAAAGAGGCTCTGAGTGAAAAGGAGTCCGCACAGGCACATGGCAAGTGTATGCTGAATCGCCGTAAGTTCCTAATGTACAGCGGTAGTACAGCGGCAGCAGCCAGTACCATTTCCATTACCCTGTTTGCCGGTACTGCTCAGGCCGAAACACGGCAAGCGAGAGTGCAGGGATATCCCCGCAAAAAAATCGCTAACCTGAGTCAGTTAAAAGATCATCAGCCGGTCAGTTTTAACTATCCGGATGACGGTAAAAATACTCAGGCCATGATTGTTAAAATGGGTGGTGTTCAGGCCGGTGGCGGTGTTGGTGCCAAACGTGATGTGGTTGCATTCAGTTATATGTGTACCCATCAGGGTGGGCCGTTACATAACACTTATAAGCATGTAGGCGATCAGCGGGTAATGGGGCAATGTCCATTACATCTCTCCACCTACGATTTAAGAAGACATGGCATTATTGTTTCAGGACAGGCCTATCAAAGTCTACCTCAGGTTCTGCTGGAAGTGGAAGGTGATGATGTTTACGCAGTTGGTATTATGGGACTGTTGTTTGGTCGTGAAAATAACCTGAGCGCATAGGAGTAAAGAAATGACTATAGATTATTATAAACCCGAAGATCATGCGCCATTACCACCAAAGAATGCGGATGTATTAACAACGGCCTGTGATCATTGTATCGTAGCCTGTGGTTATAAAGTATATCGCTGGCCGGTTGGTTCCAAAAATGGCGGTAAAAAAGCCTCTGAAAATGCTTTTGGTATTGATTTTCCATCCAATATGCTGCAATCATGGGTTGCCCCTACTCAGCATAGTGTAGTAATTCATAAAGGTAAGAAGCACAATGTTGTTGTCCTTCCTGATAAGGATACTAATTTTGTTAATACCAATGGTGATTCATCAATTCGAGGCGGCTTACTGGCTCAGAAATGTTACAGCCCGGATCGTGAAACCAGAGATCGTTTAAAAACACCTCTGGTACGTATTAATGGTAAATTACAACCAGTTTCCTGGGATTTTGCTATTGATGTGGCGGCACAGGTTGGACGTTATATTATTGATACCTTTGGCGAAGCATCTTATGGTGTAAAAACCTACTCATATCAGTATATTGAAAATACTTATGCGATTACGAAATTTGCCTTGCGTCATGTTAATACGCCTAACTTTACCTTTCATGATACCCCGGCCAATGTAACCTCCACACCGGGTTTCCGGGATGCTGGTTTCGATAACTTCGGCCCCAGCTATGATGACTGGGCTTCTGCAGATACCCTGATGATTTGTGGTACTGACCCGTATGAAACTAAAACGGTCTTATTTACTCAGCATATTATGCCGGCTATAGCGAAAGGTATGAAAGTTATTGCCTTAAATCCGCGTGAAACTGCTGGTATAGCCTATATCAATAAGATGGGTGGTTTGCAACTGGATGTCTACCCGGGTTCTGATACTCTGGTTCTTGGCGCTATTTCACGCATTATTATGCAAAATGGCTGGGAAGATAAAGACTGGATTAAGACCTGGGTTAATAATAAATGGGAATCCAATTCCGGTTTTGGACAGGGTACTCGTAATACACCCTGGCAATGGCGTACTACCTGGGGTAAATTCCAGACCAAAGGCTATGAGGATTACAAAAAATGGAATCTCAAGCAAAAGGAATATGATCCTGAATATGCAGCTAAAAAAGCCGGTATAGATGTCAAAAAGCTGTATAAAGCTGCAGAATGGCTGGCCAAACCGGTAAATGGCAAGCGTCCAAAAACCTCTATTGGTATTGAAAAAGGATTTTACTGGTCAAATAATACCGGAAATACTAATGCAATTAGTACGCTGGCAACTATTTGTGGAACCGGTGGACGTCCTGGTCAGGTTGTAGGTCGTTTTGGTGGACATCAACGTGGTGGCCAGGGCGGTGGTGGTTATCCGCGCAACAAGTCCGCACAAAAAGTACCAGGGCGTCGCCGTCAGGCACTGGATACAGATCGCTGGTTATACTCCGGACATACTTGTATGGCCCATGTTGTTGGCACCACCTGGATTCAGTCTATGGCTGGATCTCAGGCAATGGCGGCTAAATTTGAAGAGCTGGTGGTGAAAAACCCCAATCAGGTTCGTTCAAATAATAAGCAGGACGTTATTGATACTTTGAAAAAACGTGCTGATTCCGGTGGTATGGTTGTCATCGACCAGGATATTTATCTGCGTGACCCTATTGGTGCTAAATTTGCTGATATTATTTTCCCTGCAGCGACCTGGGGTGAAGAAGACTTTATGCGTGCCAATGGGGAACGTCGTCTGCGTCTGTATCAGAAATTTAATGATGCACCGGGTGAGGCCAAACCAGACTGGGAAATCATATCCATGCTGGCTCGTAAGATGGGCTATGATGGTTTTGACTGGAAAAACTCCAATGATGTTGCAGAAGAAGCTTCCCGCTTTAGTCGAAATAGTCGTAAGGCTTTCCATATGGTTAAAGTGGCAGCTCATATTGAAGGTAAGACTCTGCATCAGAAAATGCGTGAATTTGGTACCGATGGTATTCAGGGTCCTGTTATGTATAATTACAAAACAGGCAAGCTGTATGGTACCAAACGTCTGCATGATACCACTGTTGGTGAAAAACAATTTGCCATGATGGGGCTGGAACATGGTCCTGAAAAAGCCAATCGTTATGGCAAGAAGATGACACACTTTAATTCTCAAACGGGTAAAGTGAATATCCAGAAACATCCCTGGGGTTTATTCAGTGATCTCTGGGAATGGTTGTCCCCACGTAAAGATGAATTATGGGCGAGTAACGGTCGAGTCAATGAAGTATGGCAGTCCGGTTTTGACGATGTAGAACATCGTCCATATATTACCCAGCGCTGGCCTGGTAACTGGGTTGAAATTAATCCTGCAGATGCTAAAAAACGTGGTATTGAATCCGGTGATATTGTCATGATGTATACGGATCGTTTACCTGTTTTTACGACTACTCTGCTGGGTGTTCATGGTAATGATTTCCAGTTTTCTGAACTTATGAAAAATGGCTACATTAAACTGAAAAAAGCCTCAGTTTCAGCAATTGCTATTGTAACTCCTACGACTAAAAAAGGTGTTATGTATGGTAATTTCCTGGATATGAAGCAGCCCAATAACTCTCTGACAGTTCGTGTTCCTGATAATATCAGCGGTAACTACAACTATAAGATGGGGGTAGCAAAGGTTAAGAAAATTGGCGAATCTGAGTTTAAGAAAGACTTCCGGGGCATGTCTTTTGCTCCCAGAAATATAACTTAAATAATTATTAACCTAAATAAATCAGTTGAATCGTAGCGAGAATGATCAGAGTGCTGGAGATACAAGGATTTACAGGTTATTTTGGTTTTATTCGTAGTCACCCTACGGGTGAAGTCAAAATATTCTGGAAAGTCTTG
>JALSUJ010000612.1 GCA_027071355.1 Gammaproteobacteria bacterium
TAGTTGGCTTTTCTACATTCCTGATATTATTAACACCCCCTGTTTTTGCCTATGAACCGGGTATGAATATAGAAAGCAACCACCGTTCATCTGAGTTACCAACACCTGAACGGCAAAAAGAATTAATAAATCTTGTGCAGCAAGATTGTAGTGCCTGTCATGGGATGACTCTTAAAGGCGGCTTAGGTCCTTCTTTATTACCCGAACGTATTTCTTCTCTATCAGAACAATATTTATTTGAAGCCATTAGCAATGGTCGCCCTGGAACCCCTATGCCGCCATGGAAACCCTTTTTAAAAGCTAATGAGGTTAAATGGATAGTTAAACAATTACAATTGGGGCATCTGGCTCATAATACACAGAACAATTGAGGTAATAATGAAGCAAACCATATATTTTATTAAAATTCTAATTGTCCTTATAAATTCAATATCAATTTATGCTTATGCACAGTGCAATATGCCAGATAATCTTGCGACTGGCGATCTGGGCATTATTATTGAACGCATGGATGGTTCAGTATTAATTATTAATACTACATCTCAAACTGTTTTATGTGAGGTTAAGGGCCTGGGAGACTTATCCCATGCTTCAACTGTCTTTTCTCGTGATGAACGTTATGCCTTTGTATTTGGACGTGATGGCGGCTTAACAAAAATTGATTTATTAAAAGGTAAAATAAGTAAACGTATTATCCAGTCCGGTAATTCTATAGGCGGTGCAATTTCTCAGGATGGTCGATACATTGCAGTATCTAATTATACTCCTGGCGGCGTAAATATTTTTTCCTCAGACGATCTTTCTCCAGTCACTAAAATACCGGCGACTTATGGGGCAGGTAAAAAACAGTCTAAAACAGTCGGATTAGTGGACGCACCAGGTAATCAATTTATTTTCAGCCTGTATGATGCAAATGAGATCTGGCAGGTGCAAATGATTGATACCGACACAGGCAAAGCTACTGCAAAAATTATTCATAAATATAAAGTAGGTAAGGCACCTTATGATGGTCTAATAAGTTCCAATGGCCGCTTCTATATTGCTGGTTTATTTGGTGAAGATGGATTAGTTTTGCTGGACCTCTGGCATCCTGAAAAAGGCATACAAAGGATTCTGGAACATTATGGAAAAGGTGAGAAAAAACTACCTGTTTACAAAATGCCTCATCTTGAAGGCTGGGCCATTGCCGGTAACAAAGCCTTTTTACCCGCTGTCGGGCACCATGAAGTCCTGGTTGTCAACACTAACGACTGGCAAGAAATTAGCCGTATAAACGTCCATAGCCAGCCGGTATTTGCTATGGCCAGCCCTGATGATAGACAGATCTGGGTGAATTTTGCTTTTCCTGATAATGATACCTTACAGGTTATTGACACTGAGACCTATGATATTATTAAACAGTTTCAACCGGGCAAAGGCATATTGCATATGGAATTTACACCTCGCAGTGAAAAAGTCTGGGTATCGGTCAGAGATATTGATACAGTAATTATCTATGACACCCAAACCTTAAAAGAAATAAAACGTCTTCCAGCGAAAAAACCCAGCGGTATTTTCTTTACCTCTCGGGCACACAAGATTGGGTTATAAGTCGGTAGTCGGTAGTCGGTAGTCGGTAGTCGGTAGTCGGTAGTCGGTAGTCGGTAGTCGGTAGTCGGTAGTCGGTACAGGTTATTTAGTAAAAGGTCAGTTTGCAACGATGTTGACACAACTTGAAAAACAATTGCTTAATGATTACCAGCAGGGAATGCCACTGGTTTCTGAGCCTTATGCAGAAATGGCGAAAGAACTTAACTTAAAAGGTTTTTTAGTCACTGAACACGAAGTTATTGATTGCCTGTCACAATTACAGGATAAAGGGCTTATAAGCCGTATTGGTCCAGTTTTTAAGCCTAAAAGTGTTGGCGGAAGTACTCTGGCTGCTCTGTCTGTACCGCCAGAGCGTATGGACGAAGTGGCCGGAATTGTAAATAATTTTGAACAGGTCAATCATAACTATGAACGAGAACATCAATATAATTTATGGTTTGTGGTAACCGCAGGTTCTCAAAATGAAGTGTTACAGGTATTAGCGGAGATCGAACAACAGACAGGATTAAAGGTACTGAACCTGCCTATGGAACAGGATTACCATATTGATCTTGGTTTTCCTTTATGGTGTTAAAAAAAGTCGTAAGTCGTAAAAAAGTTTAATGTTTGCAGTTTTTTTAAAGGCGTATAACATGGTATTAGATGTTTTAGACCAGAAGCTGATTGCTCTGATACAGGATGGACTGGGGCTGACCCATAAGCCGTTTGCCCATATTGCTGAACAGTTGGGTATTTCTGAGCAGCAGGTTCTTAATCGTCTGCAGGAACTTAAGGATGACGGTACCATTAAGCGTATGGGTGTGGTTGTTCGTCATAGAGAGCTGGGTTTTAAAGCCAATGCTATGGTAGTCTGGGATATTCCTGAACATAGAGTGGCAGAAATTGCTAAAAAAATAGCGGCTTTTAACTGTGTTACATTATGTTATCAGCGCCCTCGCCGTCCATCCCAGCAATGGTCATATAATTTATTTTCCATGATTCATGGTAAAGACAGAGCATCAGTACTGCAGCGACTGGATGATATTGTTGAATTACTGGAATTACAGACTATTAAACATCAGCCACTATTTAGTACCCGCCGTTTTAAACAGCGTGGAGCACGTTATATTAATCCTGATAGATTTGCCAAACCTGAACAGCCAGTTTTATCTGCTGCAACTGCAACATCTCAACCCCCCATAGATAATAAAAATGATTTCAGTTTTCCTCTGGTAGCCCGTCACGCCTATGGATGATATTAATCGTCAAATAATTAATACTCTACAGGGCAATTTCCCCATCAGCGACCGCCCCTATCTGGAAGTTGCACAAAAACTGGGTATTACTGAAGATAATTTATTACAACGACTGGAATGTCTGCTTAAAAATAAAATCCTGACCCGTTTCGGTCCCATGTATGATATTCAGAAACTGGGCGGCAGCTTCAGTCTTTGTGCCATACAAGTCCCTCCCGAACGTTTTGAAGAAATTACCCGAATTGTCAATGCGTTCCCTGAAGTGGCTCATAATTATGAACGCGATCATGAGTTTAATATGTGGTTTGTACTGGCCACTGAATCAGCAGAACAAATAACACAGATCAATCAGGCTATTGAAGAAAAAACTGGTTTAAAAGTGTACAATATGCCCAAACTGCAGGAATTTTTTGTCGGACTGCACTTTCAGGCATAAGTAAATACAAATAATGGATGAACTGGATAGACAAATCATTACCGCCACCCAATCAGGCCTGCCTCTGGTTAAAGAGCCCTATGCAGTCATTGCCCGAGATCTGGGGATTGATACTGAAACCGTAAAATTACGGCTACAGACCATGCTGGACAATAACCAGATTCGTCGTATAGGTGCGGTACCCAATCATTATAAACTGGGTTATAAAGCTAACGCCATGTCAGTCTGGAATGTGCCAGATGATAAAATTGGGGAACTGGGTAAATTACTAGGTGCTCTGCCCTTTGTCAGCCATTGTTATGAACGCCCCCGATTTTTACCGGAATGGCCATACAATCTATTTGCTATGCTGCATGGTAAAAGCAGGGAGGAAGTCAGTGAAAAAGTGGCTCAGATCGTGGATTTACTGGGTGAACATTGTGCCGGTTATGAATTATTATACAGCAAGCAGATTTTAAAAAAGACCGGATTGCGGTTAAAAGAAAAAGACTAATTGCGATCTCTTAATATCCGTATCCAAAAGCAGTTACTACGAGTATAATCTCACTTTCACTAGCAAAATAAATTACCAGGCCTATTAATAGAACAAACCTATGTTCAGAATTTCCCAATATCTCAATGAAGTTTTAAATCCCACTCCTCTGGGGCCAAAACGAAATCCGCCCGGCCCGGTGGTTATCTGGAACTTAATCCGTCGCTGTAATCTGACCTGCAAGCATTGTTACTCTATTTCTGCAGACACTCATTTTAAGGGTGAACTGTCCACTCAGGAAGTCTTTGCTGTGATGGATGATTTAAAAGCCTTTGGAGTACCGGTATTAATCCTCTCGGGTGGTGAGCCATTACTTAGAGACGATATTTTTGAAATATCACACCGCGCAAAAGAAATGGGTTTTTATGTAGGTCTGTCCACCAATGGCACCTTGATTACTCAGGATAATATTCAGCAGATTGCCGATGTTAATTATAACTATGTCGGGATCAGTATTGATGGTGTGGAAGCAACTCATGATGTCTTTCGTCGTAAAGAAGGTGCTTATCAGGAATCCATGCAGGGTATTCGCTTATGTAAAGAACACGATCTCAAGGTTGGTCTACGTTTCACCCTGACTCAGGACAATGCCGATGAACTTCCGGACCTGCTCCAGCTAATGGATGATGAAGGCGTGGATAAATTTTATCTCTCACATCTCAATTATGCTGGGCGGGGTAATAAAAACCGCGAAGATGATGTTTATCATATTGCCACCCGAAAATCCCTGGATTTGTTATTTGAACATTGTATCAATGAATTAAATCAGGGCATTCACAGGGAATATGTAACGGGTAATAATGATGCGGATGGTCTGTATCTTTACCACTGGGTTAAAGAACATTATCCTGAACAGGCTAATGCCATTAAGGCCCGACTGGATCAATGGGGCGGCAACTCCTCCGGCGTCAATATTGCTAATATTGATAATCTGGGTAAAGTTCATCCCGATACCATGTGGTGGAATTACGATCTGGGCAGCGTCCGTGAACGGCCTTTTTCTGAAATATGGCAGGATACCAGCGACCCTTTAATGGCGGGTCTGAAACAACACCCCCGCCCGGTTGAGGGACGTTGTGCTCAATGCCAGTATTTAAATATATGTAATGGCAATACTCGGGTCAGAGCCTGGCAGACTAGCGGTAATTTCTGGGCAGAAGATCCAGCCTGTTATTTAACCGATAAAGAGATCGGAAGATAAGCTTTTCCCGTTGACAAAGGTCAAAGGCATCAATTGAAGAGCAAGTCTATAATTTAAGCAACTATTTAGTGTCCATTTTCAACGACATTCGGTTGTCAAAAATGAGCGGCACATCCTTATGCCACTAG
>JALSUJ010000613.1 GCA_027071355.1 Gammaproteobacteria bacterium
ATTATTGGACTAATTCTATTTATAATCATAAGTAAGGGTGTTAAAAAGGAAATGCGAGATCTGAATGAAATCATAAAATTGAAAAATGATTTAACTGACTAATCATCACTAAAGAACAACCACATCCTGTAATTGGTTCAATATTGACTAACACTGATTCCCATGCTCCTGCGTGGTAACCCATACTTAGGCATAAACTTGAAAACTCTATGCATTCCAACGCAGGAGCATTGGAACGAGGAAAAATCCGTCTTTGCGAGGAGCACAACGACGCGGCAATCTCACAACGTAACGTAATCAACAAAAACAATGTAGATTGATGTTGAGGTACGAAGCCCATAATAAGAATTAAACTTGAAAACTCTATGCATTCCAACGCAGGAGCATTGGAACAAGGAACGCCTATTGACCAGCTAGGTTTAGCCAACTCAATCAAAAAAATCCGTCTTTGCGAGGAGCGCAGCGACGCGGCAATCTCAGTACCCTCTTCAGTCCTTAATTAACGTACCCTCAAAATCCAACAACCATTTCTTACGGTGCAATCCTCCTGCATAACCAGTTAACGAACCATCAGAGCCGATAATGCGGTGGCACGGTATGATTATGCTTATTTTATTGGCGCCATTGGCTGTCGCTACAGCTCGGATGGCTTTGAGTTTGTCCATTGAGATGGCTTGTTGTTTGTAGGTTGAGGTTTTTCCATAGGGAATTTCAAGCAATGCTTGCCAGACTTTTTGTTGGAATTCAGTGCCTATTATATCTAAGGGAACATTAAAATTTTGGCGTTTGCCAGCAAAGTATTGTTTCAGTTCTTTTTCTAAAACTTTCAAATGTGGATTTGTTGTTGGTATTATGATTGCTTTAAAATGCTTTTGAATAAGAGAAAAGTTTCTTTCCAAATGCTTTTGACCGACAAACCCCAAGAAACAAATGCCCTTTTCTGATGCACAGGCAATCAATGCACCAATGGGTGAGGCTATTCGGACAACATTAATGACATTTTTGTGTTTGCTTTTATTGGCACTTTGCCCAAATACCGTTTGAAAGGATTGGTTAAAACCGCTTAAGGAATCATAACCACTATCAAAAGCCGAGGTGGTGATGCTTTTTCCTTTTTTAATATGGTTAAAAGCGTAGTTGATGCGAAACATGCGTTGAAAACCGTGGAATGTCATGCCGTGATGTTTTTTATACCAACGTCTAACCGTATGTGGCTCAATACCCAGCCCTTTTAAATCTTCATCAGTAATTTTTTCTTGCGGATTGTTTTGCAACTGCGACATGATGATTTTTATGTAATCCGGCACCTGTCCTATTTGCTCCAATGGCTTACATATTTTACAGGGGCGATAACCATTTTCTAAGCATGTTTGTACGTCATCGTAAAAGATAACATTTTCCGCC
>JALSUJ010000614.1 GCA_027071355.1 Gammaproteobacteria bacterium
CCATTACCGCATAAAAGAACGATTTCGCCGGTATACCGCAGTCACTGTTAAGCTGGAGACTGGACGTACTCATCAAATTCGTGTCCATATGGCCTATATTCGATATCCACTGGTTGGTGATCAGGTCTACGCCGGCCGTTTACGTTTACCGCCAGACTGTAACGAAAGCTTAAAAACCTTTCTGTTAAACTTTAAACGTCAGGCTCTGCATGCCCGGAAACTGGGACTGGAACATCCTGAAACGGGACAATGGCTGGAATGGGAAGCTGAATTACCGGAAGATATGCAGCACTTAAAAGCATTATTAAGAGACTATTCACAGCAGTGATAAATCGGATTCAGGCAGACTGGGATGCCCCGGATAATATTAAAACTCTTATTACTACCCGAGCCGGTGGTAATAGCCAGTTTCCTTATGAGAGTTTTAATCTGGCCTTACATGTGGGCGATGATCCGCTGGCGGTCGCCAGAAATCGCTACAAACTTCGCCAGCAGCTTCCTGCTGATCCTGTCTGGCTGAATCAGATTCATAGTAATCGGGTGATAGAAGCTCAGGCCGCTGCGGTAGACAGTAATGCGGACGGCAGTTATAGCTGTAGAAAAAATACCGTTGCTATTGTTATGACGGCAGACTGTCTTCCGGCTTTGATCTGTAACCGGCAGGGGAATGCTGTAGCAGCCATTCATGCCGGCTGGAGGGGATTACTGGAGGGTATTCTGGAGCAGGGTGTTGAACAGCTCCTGAAAGTATCTCAATGTCAGAACGATGATGTTATGGTCTGGCTGGGGCCAGCCATTGGGCCGGAAAATTTTGAAGTGGGTGAGGATGTGCGGCAGCTGTTTCTTGAGCGGGCAAAAACATACCCGGCTGAAATGCTCAATAAACTGAAACAATGTTTTACTGCAATTAATAATCCACAGCAGAAAAATAATAAATATCTGGCTGATATATATCAACTGGCCAGAATAAGATTGTCTCTTATAGGTGTTGATAATGTCTCAGGCGGGCACTATTGTACTTATAGTGAACAGGATAAATTTTATTCTTATCGGCGTGATGGTAAAACAGGCCGTATGGCCAGTATGATCTGGCTTGAATAGCTATTAATTAATGATAATTTGTGTCAATAGCTACATAATTAAAAAATAATTAAGAGAAAAATATGAGTAAATGGAAAATGTTGACCCTGGTGGGATGTGATCAGCCGGGTATTGTGGCCAGAATAACCAGTGCTCTGTATGAGACCGGCGCACAGTTGGGTGAAGCTTCCATGATGCGTCTGGGAGGTAATTTTACCATTATGTTAATGGTAAAAAGTGAGCATACAATTGAACAGCTCAATCAAAGTATTGAGCCGGTGGTTCAGGATATGGGACTGGCCAGCTCTTTTCAGACCATTGAGGCCAGTCTGCATCAGCATGAAATTCCAGATTCCATCATTACCGTTTATGGTGCTGATCGTCCCGGTATTGTTGCTAAAGCCACCACCTCACTGCTGGAAGCGGGCTATAATATTACCGATTTAGATTCAGACGTGGCGGGCAGTGAAGCTGAGCCCATTTATATTATGCAGATTGAAGGTATTGCAGCTCAGGGTATGGAGGCACTGGAACAGGCCATTGAACAGATCAAATCAGAAGGTGTTAATGTGGATATGACACCAATTGATGTGATGATAGGATAAAAAATGGCAGTACTGGATATTTTAAAGTACCCGGATGAGGCTTTGAAACAGCTTTCAGAACCGGTCGTACAGTTTGATGATGAGTTACATTCCTTTTTAGTTAATCTGGAAGAAACCATGCGGGCCGGACCAGGAGGTGTGGGTATTGCAGCACCTCAGGTAGGATATTTTAAACGTATTGCCATTGTGGATGTATCATCCAAACCTAAAATCAAACACAATGGCTGTATGATTCTGATCAATCCGGAAATTAAAACCTGGGACGGTATGAAAGTCGGCAGGGAAGGCTGCATGTCTGTGCCTGATTATACCGGCAATGTAATCCGGGCCGAAAAAATCACTCTGCAGGCTTATAATGCTCGGGGTGAACAACAGGATTATGAGTGTACCGGCTATGAAGCCAGAGCGGTACAGCATGAACTGGATCATCTCGATGGGTTATTGTTTCTGGATCGCCTGGTCAGTCGTCGAACTGATTTGTTTAAACGTAAAACTTATCAGAAAAAATAAGTTATCCACAGCTTAACTTGTTGATAAAAATCTAAAAAATAACGATAAAAAGGTATTGAAAAAGTTATCCACAGCCCTTATTTACTTTTTATAGAGAAATATAACCAGCATTTATTTTAGTGAGGCTAAACAATGAGAATGGATAAACTAACCAGTAAGTTTCAACAGGCTATAGCCGATGCCCAGAGCCTTGCTATCGGGCGGGATCATCAGTTTATTGAATCAGTACATGTGATGATTGCCCTGCTTGATCAGGAGGGGGGTACGGCCAGACATCTGCTGACTCAGTCAAACGTCAATATTAACTTATTACGTTCACAATTGTCTCAGGCGCTGGATCAAATGGCCAGTGTTGAAGGCTCTGCCGGTGATGTACAGATATCACCAGAACTCACCCGGCTGTTAAATATTACCGATAAATTATCCCAGCAGCGCAAAGATCAGTTCATTTCCAGTGAACTGTATATACTGGCGGCAGTGGATGATAAAGGTCAGTTAGGTAATATTCTGCAAAAACTGGGTGCGGATAAGAAAACCATTGAAGAGGCCATTGATGCCATGCGCGGTGGTCAGAGTGTGAATGATCCCAATGCTGAAGAACAGCGTCAGGCACTGGAAAAATATACTATTGACTTAACGGAACGTGCAGAACAGGGCAAACTGGATCCAGTGATTGGTCGTGATGATGAAATTCGTCGGACCGTTCAGGTTTTGCAGCGCCGCACCAAAAACAATCCGGTTCTGATTGGTGAACCCGGTGTGGGTAAAACCGCGATCATTGAAGGGCTGGCACAACGCATTATCAATGGAGAAGTTCCGGAAGGGCTTAAGCACAAGCGGATTTTATCTCTGGATATGGGGGCACTGATTGCCGGTGCTAAATTTCGAGGTGAATTTGAAGAACGTCTGAAAGCGGTACTAAATGACCTGTCCAAACAGGAAGGCAGTATCATCCTGTTTATTGATGAAATTCATACCATGGTAGGGGCTGGTAAAGCAGAAGGTTCCATGGATGCCGGAAATATGCTTAAACCAGCACTGGCTCGGGGTGAACTGCATTGTGTCGGAGCTACTACACTGGATGAATATCGTGAATATATGGAAAAAGATGCCGCTCTGGAGCGTCGTTTCCAGAAAGTACTGGTGGAAGAACCTACTCTGGAAGACACCATTGCTATTTTGCGGGGTTTAAAAGAAAAATATGAAGTGCATCATGGGGTGGATATTACCGACCCGGCTATTGTAGCGGCTGCGACTTTATCACACCGTTATATCACTGAACGTAAGCTGCCGGATAAAGCCATTGACCTGGTGGATGAAGCGGCCAGCCGAATTCGCATGGAAATTGATTCCAAACCTGAAAAAATGGATAAACTGGAACGGCGTCTGATTCAGTTAAAAATTGAACGTGAAGCACTAAGTAAAGAATCCGATTCCGCCTCTAAAAAACGTCTGGAAATTCTGCAAGAAGATATTGCTGAACTGGAGCGTGAATATTCCGAACTGGATGAGATCTGGAAGTCGGAAAAAGCCGCCGTTCAGGGGACTCAGCATATTAAAGAAGCCCTGGATCAGGCTCGTAAAGATCTGGAAACCGCCCAGCGTGCCGGTGATCTGGCTCGTATGTCAGAACTGCAATATGGCCGTATTCCGGAACTGGAAAAACAGCTGGATATGGCCTCTCAACTGGAAATGCTCGATACGGGAGAACAGCCCAGACTGTTGAGAAATGCAGTAACAGAAGAAGAAATTGCTGAAGTGGTTGCCAAATGGACCGGTATCCCTGTTTCCAAAATGCTGGAAGGGGAAAATGAAAAACTGCTGCATCTGGAAGAAAAATTACATGAACGGGTGGTCGGTCAGACTGAAGCTGTTACCGTAGTGGCCAATGCCATTCGTCGTTCCAGGGCTGGTTTATCCGATCCCAGACGACCTAATGGTTCATTTTTATTCCTGGGTCCAACTGGAGTAGGTAAGACAGAATTAACCAAGGCTCTGGCTAACTTCCTGTTTGATACGGAAGATGCCATGGTGCGTCTGGATATGTCCGAGTTTATGGAAAAACACGCGGTGGCCCGCTTAATTGGTGCGCCTCCCGGTTATGTCGGTTATGAGGAAGGCGGTTATCTGACCGAAGCGGTTCGACGCAAGCCCTATTCTGTCATTCTGCTGGATGAAGTTGAAAAAGCACATCCGGATGTATTTAATATCCTGTTGCAGGTGCTTGATGATGGTCGTCTGACCGATGGGCAGGGACGAACCGTTGATTTCCGTAATACGGTGATTATTATGACCTCGAATCTTGGTTCACAACGTATTCAGGAACTGAGTGTTCAGTCCAGTGCCCATGACGGTGCGGAAGCGGAAACCGATTATCAGGTTATGAAAACTGAAGTTATGGATGTGGTCTCACAACATTTCAGACCAGAATTTATTAATCGGATTGATGATGTAGTGGTGTTTCATCCCCTGGGCAGAGAAGCTATCCGTAAAATTGCCAGCATTCAAATGCAGGATCTGCGAGAACGTCTGGCCGACAGAGAACTGGATCTGGATGTTTCCGATGTTGCAATGGATAAAATTGCCGAAGCAGGTTTTGACCCAATCTATGGTGCAAGACCATTAAAACGAACCATCCAGCAGTCTCTGGAAAACCCACTGGCTCAGGAAATCCTGGCAGGTAAATTTATGCCCGGAGATATCATTGAAGTCGATATCAATGCCAGCGGTGATATGGTTTTTGATCGGGTTGTTCGGGCAGAAGAGGTAGCTTAGAAGAGCAGCGCTGAGCGTTGAGCGTTCAGAAGGAGCAAGAGCAAAAGCAAAAGGGCACAGTCAGTTTTATTTGACTATGCCCTTTTTTTTGCAATAACAATGTTCTTAGCTCTGGCTCTTAGCTCTGGCTCTTTCTGAACGCTCAACGC
>JALSUJ010000615.1 GCA_027071355.1 Gammaproteobacteria bacterium
TGGAAGGCACCAATAACAAAATCAAAACACTTCAAAAAAGAGCGTATGGATATCGCGATATGGAATTTTTCAAACTGAAAGTAATGGCATTACATGAAACTAAGTACGCAAATTTGTGAAGAACCAACTTTCCTTATCGAGCCGTTTTGCAGCCGCACGCTCAGCTAAGCGTTTTGTTTTATTGTCTACCCGCATTTCGATTCGTTCACGTGTGATTGAGCTTGACATAGAAATTGCCTTTTAATAAATTAACAAAGAATATTGTTCTAATGTGCGTCAATATGACGTAAAAATCAAATTTATTTTATTTCCCTGAATTAAAAATGTTCAAACAAGTACGAATAAGATGTTGTTTTTTTAGCACTTTTTCGTGCATTAGAGTTAAATTTATGTGATAATCAAATCTTTATTTGGTAAGTCATTTCTAATTGTTCATCTAAAAAATTGCTCAATTTTAGTCAATTTTTCTAGGAAAAAGAACTCCTAAGTAATTGTTTCTAATAGGTCGAAAATCGTACTTTTAGGAAAATTATACCTATCTAGTGTGCATCCATTTATTGATGCACACTAGCGGCACAAGGATGTGCCGCTCATTTTTGACGACCGTAAGTCGTTGAAAATGGAGTAAAAGAAAAATCACACTTTTTCTTTTGCGTTCCGGTAAATTGCCAGGAAGGCAATTTCCGGATGGACACTAAGTAGTTACAATAATTAAAAGGTTTTTTATGACCCAGACAGAATTAAAAACAACCCCCTTATTTAATGCTCATCAGAAGATGGGGGCAAAACTGGTGGAATTTGGCGGCTGGAATATGCCTATTCACTACGGTTCCCAAATTGAAGAACATCTTCAGGTGCGCCGGGATGCCGGTATGTTTGATGTTTGTCATATGACTATTGTGGATTTACGCGGTTGTGAAGTGATGGATTATCTGTCGCGTTTACTGGCCAATGATGTGGCAAAAATTTCAGATAAACCGGGAAAGGCACTCTATAGCTGTATGTTGAATAATGACGGCGGCGTAATAGATGATCTGATCATTTATGCCATGGAGCCGGCCTGGGTTCGGGTGATTGTAAATTCCGCGACCAGAGTTAAAGATCTGGCCTGGATGCGTACCCAGCTCGGTAGCAGTGCTGTTGATTTAACCGAACGTGATGATCTGGCTATGATTGCTGTTCAGGGACCCAATGCACGGACTTTAGCCGCCGATGCCCTGGCTGATGAAATTGCCGGTGCAGAGCTGTTAAAACCCTTTAATGCCCTGTTAATAAATCCGGGCGCAGCCAATGAACGCTTTGTTGCTCGTACCGGTTATACCGGTGAAGACGGTTATGAAATTGTCTGCTCAAATGAACAGGCAGACGGGGTCTGGAACCGACTGGCTGCAAGTGGGGTCAAGCCTTGCGGTTTAGGTGCAAGAGATACCTTGCGTCTGGAAGCCGGTATGAATCTGTATGGCAATGATATGGATGAAACTCAGTCACCACTGGAAAGCGGGCTGAGCTGGACGGTAGATTTTAGTAATGAACAGCGACACTTTATTGGTCGCGAAGCGCTGGAAAAACAAAAAGCCAGCGGCCTGAAATACAAGTTTGCAGGTTTAATATTAAATGCTAAAGGGGTATTACGAGCTCATCAGAAAGTCATTGTTGCTAATGAAGGCGAGGGTGAATTAACCAGTGGTACTTTTTCTCCTACTATGCAGAAAGCCATTGGCTTTGCCAGAATACCCATAGCTGCGGGCGAGCAATGTCAGGTGCAAATACGTAATAAATTACTGGATGCCAGAATTGTAAAGCTGCCCTTTGTACGTCAGGGTAAAATACTGGTAGATTAAAAACAATGATCTCTGAATAGTGAATTTAACGCTCGCAACAGGGCTTGAATATCCCTTGCTGAAGACGCCGTGAATCCATCCATGGAGGCTTTATGGCCGCATTCCTGCTGCCAAAACTTCATTAAGGGATATTCAACCCCTGCTGCTCATAGGGTGAAAAATTAAATTTGTTAAGTAGTTAAAAAAATTAAAAATCAAGGTGAATAAAATGAGTAATATTCCTCAGGAATTAAAATATACAAAATCTCATGAATGGGTTCGAATGGAAGAAGATGGCACGATTACCGTTGGGATCACTGAACATGCGCAGGGATTATTAGGTGATATGGTGTTTGTGGAACTACCAGAAGTCGATGAGTCTTATGAAGCAGAACAGGATTGTGCCGTGGTTGAATCTGTCAAGGCTGCTTCTGATATATACTGCCCTGTAGAAGGTGAGGTGGTTGCCGTTAATGAAGAGCTGGAAGATGCGCCTGAGCAAATCAATGTAAACGCTTATCATGAGGGCTGGATATTTCGTTTAAAGCCCAGTAATCCTGATGATCTGGATAATCTCATGAGTGCAGAAGATTATACGGCATTAGTGGAAGCTGAAGAGCATTAAGTTCTTTCGTTTGGCTTACATATTTTTATCCAGAAAAATATAACATTTAACTAATGTTCTTTGTAACCATATCAGCATAATTAAAAACTCATAATAGTATCAGGCTATAGAGACTGTATTTACGGGGTTTATGAAAACATGGATGTTTTCGTAAAGCGATACATGGATGTACTTGAGCGTCCCCGGAAATACAGTCTCTATAGCCTGATACGGTAACACCAGGTAATTACTTTTTTTATAATCAAGAAATAGAGATATAAAACATGCCCTATATTCCCCATACTGCACAGGAAATCAGCGATATGTTATCGCTTATTGGTGTGGATTCTATTGATCAGTTATTTGATGAAATACCTTCTGAACTGCGTAGTGAAGGTCTGGATAAAATTCCGGCACGGCGTTCAGAAATGGCCGTTCAGCGGCTATTATCTGAAAAATCCATACTCGATGGAACGCCCTTATGTTTTGCCGGAGGCGGCGCCTATGAGCATCATATCCCTGCGGCAGTATGGGAAATAGCTACCCGGGGTGAATTTTATTCTGCCTATACACCCTATCAGGCTGAAGCCAGTCAGGGTACCTTGCAGGTTATCTACGAATTTCAGACTATGATAGCCAGCCTGACCGGTATGGATGTTTCCAATGCCTCATTATACGATGGTGCATCCGGTCTGGCAGAAGCGGTATTAATGTCCGTACGGGCTAATCGTAAAGCTAAATCCAGACGCATATTGATGCCGGCTTCTGTTTCCCCGGTTTATCGTCAGGTGGTTAAAACCATTGTGACTCAGCAGGGAATTACCCTGGATCTTGTTGATTTTGATAGTGCTGACGGGACGATTAATATTGATAAACTTAAGCAGCAGCAGGAACCGTTTGCGGCACTGGTTATTCCGCAGCCTAATTATTTTGGCTGTATGGAAGATGTGCATAGTCTGACTGACTGGGCGCATGAACAGGGAGCCCTGGTTATTGGACTGGTTAATCCTCTGGCACTGGCGTTGCTGGAAGCACCGGGGAACTGGGGCAGTCAGGGTGTTGATATTGCGGTTGGGGAAGCACAGCCATTGGGTATTCCGCTTTCATCCGGCGGCCCGTATATTGGTTTTATGGCCTGTAAACAGAAACTGGTGCGTCAGTTACCGGGCAGAATTGTTGGGCGTACCGTGGATCTGGATGGCAAACCGGGTTTCAGTCTTACCCTGCAGGCTCGTGAACAGCATATCAGGCGCTCTAAAGCCACTTCAAATATCTGTACTAATCAGGGCTTAATGGCCACTGCAACCACCTTGTATCTTGCCTTTATGGGGCAGGATGGTTTACAGAAGGTGGCTGCCTCCTGTGTACAGAATACCCAGAGCTTAATTGCCATGCTGAAA
This sequence comes from Gammaproteobacteria bacterium, assembly GCA_027071355.1. Taxonomy (GTDB): domain Bacteria; phylum Pseudomonadota; class Gammaproteobacteria; order GRL18; family GRL18; genus JANELJ01. The sequence goes on from JALSUJ010000615.1 coordinate 3,825, forward strand.
CATAATCCGGCTATAAAGCTGGTTTTTGGCGGATCAGTATTCCATGAATTTGTGATCAGCCTGGAGGTACCGGCAGAGCAAATTATTGCAGCGATGGCCGAAGAGGATATTGTGGCCGGAATTAATATTGGTCAGTACTATTCAAGCGATATGTCCAGTAATAAGGTGTTAAACAATGCTCTGCTTATCTGCGTTACAGAAACTAAAACAGAAGAAGATTTGCGCTTTTTTGCTGATACGCTTACAAAAATTATAAGTACCCTGGCAGGAGGAGCAAAATAATGACTCAGTTACATCAACCTCCAGTGGGTGAAACGCTGATTTTTGAAGCCTCTGATGCCAGTCGCCAGAGCAGTTCTCTGGCACCTGAAATAGATGTACAGGCCGTTAAGGACAGTTTACCTGCTGCTCTGCTGCGCAAAAATGCTTTACAACTGCCCCAGGTCGGTGAATTACAGGTGGTGCGTCACTATACTCGTCTGTCGCAGAAAAACTTTTCAATTGATACTCATTTTTATCCGCTGGGTTCCTGTACCATGAAATACAATCCCAGAGTCTGTAACACCCTGGCACAGCTACCGGGTTTTCTGAGCAGGCATCCAATGGCACATAGTAGCATGAGCCAGGGTATTATGAGTTGCCTGTATGATTTACAGAATATGCTGATGGAAGCCACTGGCATGAAACAGGTTTCTCTGACACCAATGGCAGGGGCTCAGGGTGAATTTTCCGGAGTCGCCATGATCCGGGCCTATCATGAGCACAATAAAGATCATGCCCGTACAGAAATTATTGTACCCGATGCTGCGCATGGTACTAATCCTGCCACTGCGGTGATGTGTGGTTATACGGTCAGGGAGTTGCCGACCAATGATCAGGGTGATGTAGACATTGATGCCCTGAAGGAAATTATAGGTCCACAGACAGCCGGAATTATGCTGACTAATCCATCTACCCTGGGCGTTTTTGAACGAAAGATCAAACAAATTGCCGACATGATCCATGAGGCCGGCGGACTGCTGTATTATGATGGTGCGAATCTAAATGCCATTCTGGGAAAAGTTAAGCCCGGCGATATGGGCTTTGATGTCATCCATATGAATCTGCACAAAACCTTTTCAACCCCACACGGCGGCGGCGGACCCGGAGCCGGACCTGTTGGCGTAAGTGAACGCTTACAACCTTTTCTTCCCATACCAATGGTTGGTTATCAGAAAGGACGCTATTACTGGATCACAGAAGATGAAGTACCTCTGAGT
>JALSUJ010000616.1 GCA_027071355.1 Gammaproteobacteria bacterium
TAGTTGTACTTTATACCTGATTTCTATTATATTTCGATAATCAATTTTATCGTGTAAAGATTATGCCGGTGGTTATTATTGTGAGTAATTAACCCCAAAATATTCCTCAAAAAAAGTTGCTGTCTTATTAAAGATGAGAGACAATGAAGGACTTTACAAAATTTTTAATTAGAAATTCCTTAATTTCCAGGAGAAACATATGCCAGAACGTAAGGTGCTAGCCAATGCTATTCGTGCATTAAGTATGGATGCCGTGCAAAAAGCAAACTCAGGTCACCCCGGTGCGCCAATGGGTATGGCTGATATCGCAGAAGTGTTATGGAATGACTTTATGACGCACAATCCTGCCAATCCAAAATGGGTGGATCGTGATCGTTTTGTTTTGTCTAATGGTCATGGCTCAATGCTTATCTATTCATTATTACACCTGACTGGTTATGATCTCTCGATTGATGATCTGAAAGATTTCCGTCAATTGCATTCTAAAACACCAGGACATCCTGAGTACGGATATGCTCCTGGTGTAGAAACCACAACCGGTCCTCTGGGACAGGGTATTACCAATGCTGTTGGTATGGCTCTGGCAGAAAAGACTATGGCGGCTCAGTTTAACCGCGATGGCCATGATATTGTTGATCATTACACTTATGTATTTATGGGTGATGGTTGTATGATGGAAGGTATTTCTCATGAATCCTGTTCACTGGCAGGTACCTGGGGACTGGGTAAGCTGATTGCTTACTGGGATGACAATGGTATATCTATTGACGGTCATGTTGAAGGCTGGTTTACCGATGATACGCCCAAGCGTTTTGAGTCTTATGGCTGGCATGTTATCCGTGATGTTGACGGTCACAATGCAGATGCCATTCGTAATGCAACACTGGAAGCACGTTCAGTAACCGATCGTCCTACACTGATTTGTACTAAAACTGTTATTGGTCAGGGTTCACCCAATCTTTGTGGTACTCATGACTGTCATGGTGCGCCCCTGGGTGCAGAAGAAATTGCCAAAACACGTGAAAACATCGGCTGGGAATATGAGCCGTTTGTTATTCCTGACGATATATACAGCGGCTGGGATGCACGCAGTAAAGGTTCTGAAGCTGAAAACAGCTGGAATGAAAAGTTTGCTGCATACCAGCAGGCCCATCCGGAACTGGCCGCAGAGTTTACACGCCGTATGAATGGTGATTTACCAGAAAACTGGACTGAAACTGCGGATGCCTTTATTAAGCAAAGTGTAGAAAATGCGGCTTCAATTCCTTCCCGTAAAGCTTCTCAACTGGCTATTGAAGGTTATGCTAAGGCATTGCCTGAGTTCCTGGGCGGATCTGCGGATCTGTCCCCATCCAATCTGACGACCTGGTCAAACTCAGTCTCTATTATGGATGATCCGGCCGGTAACTATATCAGTTATGGTGTACGTGAATTTGGTATGTCTGCCATTATGAATGGTGTGGCCCTGCACGGAGGCTTTCTGCCCTATGGTGCAACCTTCCTGATGTTCTCTGAATACGCACGTAATGCACTGCGTATGGCAGCATTAATGAAGATTCGTTCATTATTTGTTTACACTCATGACTCTATTGGTCTGGGTGAAGATGGTCCGACTCACCAGCCGATTGAACAAATTCCTACTTTACGCATGATTCCAAATATGTCTGTCTGGCGACCAGCGGATGCAGTTGAATCAGCGGTTGCATGGCGTTGTGCTATTGAAAAATCTGATGGACCAAGCTGTCTGATTTTCTCTCGTCAGAACCTGAATCATCAGGAACGTTCTGATGATGCTCTAGCCAATATTGCCAAAGGTGGTTATGTGTTATCTGATTGTGATGGTACACCGGACCTGATTCTTATTGCTACCGGATCTGAAGTGGGTATCACGGTTGATGCAGCTAAAGAATTAACTGCCAAAGGTAAAAACGTACGTGTGGTTTCCATGCCCTGTACTAATAGTTTTGATGCTCAAAGCGATGACTATAAAGAATCTGTATTACCTGCAGCAGTTACTGCTCGTGTTGCGGTTGAAGCGGCAGTCACCTATGCATGGGGCGAGTATGTCGGTCTGGCTGGTAAGGTTATCGGAATTAACCACTTTGGCGAGTCTGCACCTGCAGATCAACTGTTTAAGGAATTTGGTTTTACAGTTGATAACATCGTGGCAACTGCAGAATCCATCATGTAAAACATCTATAGATGATACCTCTGACTGAACATTAAACAGGTTCAGTCAGAGAGTATCGCATACGATTAAAAATTCATAGCAAAATTAAAAAGTTAAATATTAGGAGAAATAATAATGGCGATTAAAGTCGGTATTAATGGTTTTGGCCGTATCGGTCGTATGGTTTTCCGTGCTGTATACAACGAATTTAGTGACATTGAAATCGTTGGTATTAACGATTTATTAGATGCAGATTATCTGGCATACATGCTGAAATATGACTCAGTACACGGTCGTTTTGCCCATGATGTTTCTGCAGAAGACGGTGCCATGATTGTTGACGGTAAGAAAATCCGTTTAACGGCTGAACGTGATCCATCCGACCTGAAATGGGGTGATGTTGATGCGGATATCGTTATTGACTGTACCGGTTTCTTCCTGACTGAAGAAAGCTGTCAGAAGCATATTGATGCAGGCGCCAAGAAAGTGGTTCAGTCTGCTCCTTCCAAAGATGGCACTCCAATGTTCGTTTATGGTGTAAACCACACTGAATACGCAGGTCAGGCTATTGTCTCAGCTGCTTCCTGTACTACTAACTGTCTGGCTCCTGTAGCTAAGGTTCTGAATGACAAGTGGGGCATTAAGCGTGGTCTGATGACTACGGTACATGCTGCTACAGCCACTCAGAAAACTGTTGATGGTCCTTCTATGAAAGACTGGCGTGGTGGGCGTGGTATCCTGGAAAATATCATTCCATCTTCCACGGGTGCTGCTAAAGCAGTAGGCGTAGTACTACCTGAACTAAATGGTAAACTGACCGGTATGGCTTTCCGTGTACCTACTTCTGACGTATCTGTTGTTGACCTGACCGTTGAACTGGATAAAGATGCTTCTTATGATGACATCTGTGCCGCTATGAAAGAAGCTTCAGAATCAGGTGATATGAGCAGAACTCTAGGTTACACTGATGAGAAAGTGGTTTCAACTGATTTCCGTGGCGTTGGCTTCTCATCTATCTTTGATGCAGGTGCAGGTATTGCTCTGGACGGCACTTTCGTTAAAGTGGTTTCCTGGTATGATAACGAGTATGGTTACACCTGTAACATGCTGCGTTTTGTTGAGCACGTTGCTGCCAACTAAGCATCTATCACGCTAAAGAATGTCAAAGAGCATATAAGGTTTAACGGCCTTATGCTCTTTGCTTTTTATAAAAAGCAAAATATTTCTGCATAATTAGTTTTTAAATACTTTTTTTCCCGCTAATAACAGGGTATAAAAAGAAAGCATTTAAATGGTAATTAACCGTTTTTAATCTCATTGAAAAAGAGGAATTCACATGTCAGTTATTAAAATGACCGATCTGGACTTATCAGGTAAACGTGTACTTATCCGTCAGGATCTTAATGTACCCATTAAAGATGGTAAGGTCACCTCAGATAAGCGGATCAGAGCTTCCATGCCCACCATTGAACTGGCACTTAAAGCCGGGGCAAAGGTTATGGTTATGTCTCATCTGGGGCGTCCGACTGAAGGTGAATACAATGATGAATTCTCAATGGCTCCAGTGGCACAACATATGGGTGGCTTACTGGGCAAAGAGGTGCCACTGATTAAAGATTATCTTGACGGCGTAGATATGGGTAGTGCGGATGTGGTGCTGCTGGAAAATGTTCGTTTTAATGTGGGTGAAAAGAAAAATACCGAAGAGCTGGCTAAAAAATATGCGGCCTTATGTGATGTATTTGTAATGGATGCTTTTGGTACGGCTCACCGGGCACAGGGTTCTACTTATGGTGCGGCTCAATTTGCTCCAACTGCTTGCGCCGGACCGCTACTGGCAGGTGAACTGGATGCTCTGGGTAAAGCACTGGATAATCCGGCCCGTCCAATGGTTGCCATTGTAGGTGGTTCCAAAGTATCTACCAAATTGACTGTTCTGGAATCACTGTCTAAAGTGGTTGACCAGCTTATTGTAGGTGGTGGTATTGCTAATACCTTTATTGCGGCAGAAGGCCACAATGTGGGTAAGTCACTATATGAAGAAGATCTGGTGGAAACGGCTAGAAGTCTGAAAGCGGCAGCACAGGAACGTGGTGGTGATATTCCCGTACCCACTGATGTGGTCTGTGCTAAAGAATTTTCTGAAACAGCAGAGGCAGAATTAAAGTCAGTAGAAGATGTCACTGATGATGATATGATTTTTGACATCGGCCCTGATAGCGCCAATGCTCTGGCAGAGGTGATTAAAAAGGCTGGTACTATTGTCTGGAATGGTCCTGTCGGAGTATTTGAATTCGATCAGTTTGGTGAAGGCACTAAAACAATTTCTATGGCAATTGCCGATTCCCCCGCCTTCTCAATTGCAGGCGGTGGTGATACTCTGGCAGCAGTTGATAAATATAATATTGCTGATAAAGTATCCTATATTTCCACCGGTGGTGGTGCATTTCTGGAGTTTCTGGAGGGTAAAAAATTACCTGCTGTAGCAATTCTGGAAGAACGTGCTAAGGGATAAAACCTGCGCAATATCTTAATACCTGGGCAAATAACAGCGGAAGAGTGAATGTTTAGACGGACAAAAATACTGGCGACACTGGGACCTGCAACAGATGATCCTAAAGTACTGGATAAGATCATTGAGGCTGGTGTTGATGTGGTGCGAATTAATTTTTCGCATGGTACACCGGAAGAGCATTTATCTCGTGCCGAAAAATTGCGTTCCAGAGCCCGAGCATTTGGGCGTCAGGTAGGTGTTCTGGCTGATCTTCAGGGACCTAAAATTCGCATTGAACGCTTTCGTGACGGCCCTGTTGAGTTATGCGAGGGCGATCAGTTTACTTTTGATGCCAGACTGGATATTGCTGATGGTAATCAAACCCGTGTCGGTATCAGTTATAAGGAACTGATTGATGATGTAAAGCGGGGCGATAATCTGCTGGTTGATGATGGCCGTCTGGTATTCTGGGTAGATCATGTTGAAGAGCATGAAGTGGTTTGCCGGGTGGTAGTTGGCGGTAAACTATCAGACAGAAAAGGCATAAACCTGCAGGGCGGTGGATTATCTGCTAGCGCTTTGAGTGAAAAAGACAAAAACGATATTAAAATTGCTGCTCAGATGGGGGCAGATTATCTGGCAGTTTCCTTTCCGATTTGTGCGGATGACATTCATCTGGCACGTCAGTTATTTATGGATGCCGGTGGTCACGGTGGGATTGTTGCCAAGATTGAACGTGCCGAAGCTCTGGACTGTATTGAAGAAATCATAGAAGCATCTGATGTCATTATGATTGCCCGTGGTGATCTGGGTGTAGAAATTGGTGATGCGTCTTTACCGCCCATACAAAAACGTTTGATCAGTCTGGGTCGAACCATGAATCGCGTGGTGATCACGGCTACCCAGATGATGGAATCCATGATAGAAAATCAGATACCAACCCGTGCAGAGGTTTTTGATGTGGCTAATGCAGTACTGGATGGTACTGATGCTGTGATGCTTTCAGCTGAAACAGCCACTGGAAAATTTCCGGATAAAGCCATTGCTGCTATGGATAGAATATGTCGTGAAGCAGAAAAACAGCGCCAGGTTAGTCAGTCGGATCATCGAATTCATACGGAATTTAAATACATAGATGAAGCCATTGCCATGTCCACTATGTATACGGCCAATCATCTGAAAGTAAAAGCCATTGTTGCTCTGACAGAATCCGGTTCAACCACCTTATGGATGTCCCGTATCGGTTCAGGCATACCGATTTTTGCTTTTACCGGGCATGTGGATACCCGCCGTAAAGTGACATTATACCGGGGGGTAGTACCGGTCAGTTTTGAAATTGCCACCACTGATCACGCTGAACTAAATATGGAAGTGGTCGATGAACTTAAACGCAGAGGTACCGTCAGAGATGGCGATCTGGTCATTATCACCAAGGGTGATCTGGCGGGTGTGATGGGTGGTACCAATGCCATGAAAATTCTAAAAGTCGGGGAAATGGTTGCCCCTGATTTTAATGGTTAAAGGGTGCAGTGCTCATAAGCTAAAGATTAACATCCTGTCTGTAAAACTGGTACAATAACTAAATTAACTCATTTTTAAAACTTAAGATAAACTAATATATGAAGGAGAGCCAAGATGGCCTTGATTTCAATGCGTCAATTACTGGACTATGCTGCTGAACACAGCTTTGGTCTGCCTGCATTCAATGTAAATAATATGGAGCAGGTCCATGCTATTATGCAAGCTGCCGATGAAACTGACTCACCAGTGATTATGCAGGGTTCTGCAGGTGCACGTTCTTATGCCGGCGAACCATTCCTGCGTCATCTAATTTCTGCAGCAGTAGAAATGTATCCACATATTCCTGTTGTTATGCATCAGGATCATGGTTCTGAGCCTGCAGTTTGTTTACGTTCTATTCAGTCAGGTTTTACTTCAGTTATGATGGATGGTTCTTTAATGGCTGATATGAAGACCCCTTCTTCATTTGAATACAATGTTGATACCACTCGTGAAGTAGTTAAAATGGCTCATGCAGGCGGTGTTTCTGTAGAAGGCGAACTGGGTTGTCTGGGTTCTCTGGAAACTGGAATGATGGGTGAAGAAGACGGTCATGGTGCAGAAGGCAAGCTGGATATGGACATGCTGTTAACCGATCCAGAAGAAGCAGCTACTTTTGTTAAGCAAACAGGTGTTGATGCTCTGGCTATTGCCATTGGTACTTCTCATGGTGCATATAAATTCACCAAAGAGCCAGAAGGTGATGTGCTGCGTATCGACCGTATTGTTGAAATACATAACCGCATTCCTGATACTCACCTGGTTATGCATGGTTCTTCCTCTGTACCGCAGGACTGGTTAGAAATCATCAATAATTTTGGTGGTGATATGGGCCAGACCTATGGTGTTCCGGTTGATGAAATCGTTGAAGGTATTAAGAACGGCGTACGTAAAGTAAATATTGATACCGATCTACGTATGTCTTCTACCGGTGCTATTCGTCGTCATCTAGTAGAAAATACTGCTAACTTTGATCCTCGTAAATTCCTCAAAGCTTCTACAGAAGCAATGAAGGGTATTTGTAAAGCACGTTATGAAGCTTTTGGCTGTGCGGGTCATGCATCTAAAATAACCCCTCTGCTGCTTGAAACCATGATTGGTCGATATGCAAGTGGAGAACTTGAGCCTAAAATTTCCTGATATCGGGGAAAATTTAAGGAACAAATATTAGAGAAATTCTTCTCTAAAATGAAAGAGGACGGCCTGGCCGTCCTTTTTCTGTTTTAACTATTAAGAGAAATTAATTCTGGCTCAGTTCAGATAAAGATATTAACTATGAACAGTAATACAAAGCCACTAATTGGTGTGGTCATGGGAAGTAATAGTGACTGGGATGTGATGAAAAATGCCTGTCAGGCACTGGAAGATTTAGGTATTCCATATGAGGCAAAGGTAGTGTCGGCACATAGAACACCGGATCTTTTATATCAATACGCGGAACAGGCACGCAGCAGAGGTTTAAAATGCATTATTGCCGGTGCCGGTGGTGCCGCACATTTACCGGGAATGCTGGCAGCTAAAACAACCATTCCGGTGTTAGGCGTACCGGTTAATTCCCGTTATTTAAAAGGAATGGATTCACTCCTATCCATTGTGCAGATGCCAAAGGGAATTCCGGTAGCTACATTTGCAATTGGTGAAGCCGGAGCGGCCAATGCCGGTTTGTATGCGGCGTCAATAATAGCTATTGAAGATCAGGGAATTGCTGATAAACTACAGGCATTCAGAGATAAGCAGGCACAAACAGTTCTGGAAATGGAACTGCCGGAGTTGTAGAAATTAGTAATTGCCCAGGTTGCCGTAACAGGCCATGGTGACTGTATTTCCGGGGACGCTCAAGCACATCCATGTGTCGCTTTATCTCGGCATCCTGCCTCCATAAACCCCTGAAATACAGTCACCATGGCCTGTTACTCTGTAGTCATCTTATAATTTGTTATGATGTTTCTTTTCAATAGAGAAAAAAGCGTCACAGAAATAAGGAATGAGGAAAAACGATACCATGATACTACCAGGAAAAACATTAGGTATGCTCGGAGGTGGTCAGTTGGGGCGGATGTTTGTTATGGCGGCTCATGCAATGGGCTATCATGTTATTGTCCTGGACCCTGATCAAGACAGTCCGGCTGGACGGATTGCTGATGAACATATTCATGCCTCCTATTCAGACCAGTGGGCACTGGAACAATTGGCTAATAATTGTCATGCCATAACCACCGAATTTGAAAATATTCCCTCAGCCACCTTAAAAAAACTGGAGCAGTCGGTGCCGGTTAGACCATCCTCTGCGGCAGTTGAAATCGCTCAAAATAGAATATCAGAAAAAACCTTTCTGGCAGACAACGGTTTTGAGACGGCGGCTTTTTTTCCAATTTATGATAAAGATGATCTGGATTTTGCTTTTTCTCAAATAGGCACTACTGCTATTCTGAAGGTGGCCAGTTTTGGTTATGATGGTAAGGGACAGGTTATTGTTAATAATCTGGAAGAAGCCATTGCTGGTTTTGAAGCCATGGGGTCTGTAAATTGTGTGCTGGAAGAAAAAGTTCAGCTGCAGGCAGAGGTTTCAGTGGTTCTAGCACGGGGACATGATGGTATCATTTCCTGTTACCCCGTAGGGGAAAATCATCATGTAAACGGCGTCCTGGAATATACTGCCGTGCCGTCTAATCTACCGCATATGTTACTGGATAGAGCCATAAAAGATGCCTCATTATTTTCTGAGAAACTGGATTATTGCGGGGTAATGGCCGTTGAATTCTTTTATACCAAAGATGAGCGATTACTAATCAATGAAGTAGCTCCGAGACCTCATAATAGCGGCCACTATACTATAGATGCCTGTAAAACATCTCAGTTTGAACAACAGGTAAGGATGCTATGTGGTCTGCCGGCTGGAAGCGTAGAATTATTATCCCCAGTAGTTATGTTTAATATTCTGGGTGATGTCTGGTCCAATGGTGAGCCTGACTGGACGCAATTATTGTCTAATCCGGATGTTAAATTACATTTATATGGTAAGCGGGAAGCCAGGGAAGGGCGTAAAATGGGACATTTTACCTGCCTGGGACGTTCCACTACAGAATTGCTGCAGGAAACCCGCCGTCTTGCTAAAGTACTGCCTAATCCCTGAATATGAGTTTTACATTTGACAGTATAGGCATAGTGCATTCCTGTTATAAGGATAAATTTGCCATACCCAGACAAGCTGGTCTGGTAAGCGCTTCTACTGCGTATATTGAGTTATTAGCTCCCTGTAATGACATTGAAATAACCCGGGGGCTGGAAGATTTTTCCCACCTCTGGCTGACCTTTGTATTTCACCAGCATGTGGGTAAAGGCTGGAATACTCTGGTTAAACCTCCACGACTGGATGGTAAGCAGCGTTTTGGTGTGTTTGCCACCCGGGCCAGCTTTCGACCTAATCCCATTGGTATGTCACTGGTTGAGCTGGATCGTATTGAACAACAGGATAAGCAGGTACAGATCCATATTAAAGGTGCGGACTTGCTGGATCAGACCCCTATCCTGGATATTAAGCCCTATATTCCCTATAGCGATAGTATCCCGGATGCTAAAGGCGGTTTTACCGATCATATCAAAGAACAGTTATTTGAGGTTGAATTTAGCCAGCAGGCAGAACAGCAGATCATTGAAGCCAGCAACACCTACCCGCAAATCAGACAATTTATTATCCAGCTTCTGGGACTTGATCATAGAGCCTATTTTTATAAAAAAATTGATAAAAGCTATGCAACGAAAGTTTATGATTATGAGCTTAAATGGGTGATCAGGGGAGATGTAGTGCGAGTGATTGAGGTGAAAAGAGCAGCGTTAAGCGTTAAGCGTTAAGAAAGAGCCAGATCAAAAGATGAGAGAAAATACGTTGACACTAGAAATGAGTGCTTTTAATCTTTTGCTTAATGCTTAATGCTTAATGCTTAATGCTTAATGCTTAACGCTGCTCTTTTCTCACGAAAATAGTTTTTATTATTATAAAATCCGGGATTAGAATTCTCCTCGTACCATTCAGGTACACCTAGAATTGGCAGGGGGGATAAATAACGTGAGTTGGAGAGTGAGTTATTATTCTTAATGTTTTCTCTTAACAGTAGGTCCAGTTTCTGATATTGCTGCAGCTTGTCAAGTTTAAAAAAATCATCAGGCACGGATATACAATAGGCTTTGCCGGTAAAGCCTATGAATGGATTAAAGGCTTTTTCATACATGCCGTGGCCAAAAACAAAGGCACCAATTTTCTGCCACCAGAGAGAGCGATTTGCTACAAAGAGCTGGTGCCATTGATGAGCTTTCAAAGCACTGAGTAACTTGGGTTGTGAACTGGCAATGATAATACCTGACTCATCCAGGTGGGTGATGGCATCACGGGCCGGGGTGCGTTTTTTTCCGTCCTGCTTAGCCAGTTCCTGCATATGTAAAGCGTTTAACAGTATTTTAGTCTGAGGAAAAAGCAGCCAGATAAAGGCGTTAAATAAATCATGCCAGTTTTGTTCACGGGTACTGATAATACCTGTTTTGAAAACTCTTTCTTCATAACCCATTTCAGGGTATGGCAGATTTTCATCCTGCGGCTGCATATCCAGTGCTTTACCACTGGATAGTGTTATCGGTGAAGCTAATAAGGACAGCAGACCCTGGCAGCCCGGCCAGTCAGATAGCTGGATATTTCTGAGCAGAATTTTTAAATCAGCAAAAATAAGTGAGCGTTCTAAAAATTCGGGATCCCACTGATTGATAATATTCCTGGCCATTACGACATTTTAATTGAGTTAGGCACAAAATCATAGGGGCTCAGGACGGGCAATAGCATATCCCTGAAGGTAATCAATTTCCATTATCGAGAGTTCAGCTATAATTTGATCATCTTCAACATATTCAGCAATGGTTTGAAGGCCCATAATATGTCCTATATCATTGATGGATTTAACCATAGCCCGATCAATGGGATCGTCCAGAATATCTCTAATGAAACTGCCGTCAATTTTAAGAAAATTAACAGGCAAATTTTTCAGATAGGCAAATGAGGACATACCGGTTCCAAAATCATCCAGGGCAAATAAAAAGCCCTGAACTTTGAGTTTATGAATAAATTCTATAGCCTGTTCAAGATGTGTAATGGCTGCACTTTCAGTAATTTCAAAGCAGATAGACTGAGGTGCAATCTGGAAGTTATTTTTTTGATTAATAATAAAATCATACAAAGTGGGATCACCCAGGCTTTGCCCGGACAGATTAATGGAACAGAAGCACTTATTTTCCTGTATTTTGAGAGCATTTGATGAAAGGGCATTAAAACTGGATTTAATGACCCAATGATCAATTTCAAGCATAAGATCATAACGTTCAGCAGCAGGTAAAAAAGCACCGGGCAGAATGATATTACCCTGTCTATCCAGCATTCGAAGTAGAATTTCATAATGATGAACGCTGTTATTATGTGTTTTCGCGGGAACTATCGCCTGCTTGTAAAGCATTAGGCGGTTTTCTTCAAGCGCACTGCGAATTTCAGAAACCCAGCGCATTTCGCCATGTCGACGGGCAGTTTCTGTATCATCCGGCTGAATGACATGAACACGATTACGGCCTTTTTCCTTAGCAATATAACAGGCTGAGTCAATATTGCTGAGAATATATTGAACTGATTCACTTTCCTGTGTAATGGCACAAATACCAATACTAACCCCGGTGCTAAAGACTTTGCCATCCCAGGGAAAACGGAATTCCTTTACTATATTACACAGTTTCTGTCCTAATTCAGTTGCCTGTTCAAGAGAGCAGTCTTTGAGCAGTAAACCAAATTCATCGCCCCCCAGACGAGCCAGGATGTCATGTCTGCGAACATTTTCCTTAAGTAAATGTGCAATCAGTTTAAGCATTTCATCACCCGCCAGGTGTCCACAGGTGTCGTTGACCACTTTAAACTGGTCCAGATCAAGATAGCAGGCTGCATGCACAGAATCATCATTAATGGTAGACTCAAGTGTCTCCGCCAGATGTTGTTCAAAAGAATAACGATTTAATAGTCCCGTTAGTGAATCATGTTTAGCCAGAAAATTCATTTTATTTTTCATAAGCTGACTTTCTGTGACATCACGGAAAATAGTGACTGAACCTGTGGTTTCCTGCTGATTATTGCGAATAGGATAAGTAGAATATTCAACTGGGAAAAAACTGCCGTCTTTACGCCAGAACACATCATTTTCAATATGTTTGGAATGGCCGGTTTTAAAGGCATTATAAACCGGACATTCTTCCTGTGGATAAACTTGACCATCCTGGTGATGATGATGAGTCAGTTGATGCATGCACTGACCTTTCATTTCATCAAAAGTAAAACCAAACATTTTAAGAGCTGCCTGGTTAACAAAGGTACAGAGACCATTGACATCAACACCAAAAATACCTTCACCAGTAGATTCCAGTAATAAACGCATGAAATCTTTTTCTTTGGCCAGCTCAAAAGAAGACTGCTGCAGCTGCTTTTGAGCACTCTGGTGCTGTTGCTGTAGTTCATAGTAACGAATTGCGTATTCAATATCACGCGCCATTTCTTCAAGTAAAGTGACAATGTCACTACTAAAATAATCTATTTGATCGGCATAAACAGAAAAGACTCCGATCACCTTATTGTCTTTAAGAATAGGCAGGGCAGCAACGGCATGAATATTTTCCTGCTGAGCATCATGGTGCTGAGGTTTTGTTTCAGGATGATTGATATAGTCATTAATAATAATGATTTTTTTATTGAAATAGGCTTTTACGGCCGGTTTGGTTGGACCATTTTGATACTCATCGAGAATAAATTCCAGTTTTTGTAAACAGGCCTGCGCATTACCTGAACTGGCAATAATGTTTAAACGAGATTGCTTATTATCAACCAGTCCCACCCAGGCCAGGTTCAGGTGAGCCTGGGTGGTGGCTATCTGACATATTTTTTCAAATAATTTCTGTTTATCATTAAATAAAATAATGCTTTTATTCGTTTGACTTAGAGCCTGATAAAGTGATTTCTGTTTTAATAAAGATTGTTCTCTCTGGGCAATGGTCTGTGTCATTTTATTAAAAGACTGGCCTACCTGAGTCAGTTCATCATTACCGGTTATATTGATTTGAGTTGTGTAATCACCTTTAGCCAGTTGCTCGGTACTGATTTGAAGGTTTTTGATACGGGATAATACCGTTTTATTCATTAGAATAGAAATGAGTAGAAGTGAGAATAAAAAGGTTGCCAGATGAATAATCACACTATTTTTAAATTGTTCGTCAATACGTTGCTGAATGATCTTTGAAGGCAGCTTGATGCTCATTAAACCACGTAAATCACCCAGTTTATAATTGTAGGCTGTATCATAGCGTTGCTGAATACTTTCAGGTGCCTGATCTTTTTTACCATGGCATTTCAGGCATCGAGATTCAATATAAATAGGCTGGCTGAAATGATAATACGGCTCACCATTTTTATTGATAAAAGGCACAAATCGTTCCTGAGCCGATTTATTCATACGAAAATAATTCATGGCTTCTAATTCCACTTTATCAGCCATATTTCGAGGGTTTCTGGGGTTGTCAGAGACCGTATTAAAGCTTAAGCCAGTATTGACCCATTGGGTGAATTCAGTGGAAATACGACTAATGGCGTAGGCAGGGAGAAACTCCAGTGTGGTATCATTAATCGGTACCTGATGATTAATAAAAACTTTCTGATAAACACCACGATAAGCCATAAGAATGCCGCGTATATTACGGGCATTGTCTTTTATATTGTCCAGCACTTCAGTTTTAATCTGCTGTTGGTCAATGGAAATGCTGACAATAAAATGCAGCAGAAAAATAATTGCAGTGATAATATAGACTTTGGCCTGCAACTTCATTGCTTAAATGACTCTGGGTTAGAATAGAATTTTGTAATTTTAAGTGTAGTTAACAGGTGGGAATTTTCAATGTGACGAAAAAAACAAGTTTTGAATAGGGCGCTGTAGCCTGGGAGTGTGGGCATCTTGCCCACGCACGCCCTTAGATCAGGCTCTCGATTACATGGACACTGGGCTATATCGAATATCTGATCGTATGAGTTATTGATAAATACAGAGATAGGAGGTATCGGAAGCCATTTTTACATCAAAAGACTGATTGGCTTCTACTCGAAAGGTCTCACCGGCTTTATAGGTCTGCCAGTTGTCTGCAGCAGGCAGCTTTACTTCCATGACACCGGAAGTAACGGTCATTAATTCAATACTGGAGGTAGCGAAAGTATAGGCACCAGCTGCCATCACACCAATAGTTGCCTTATCACCGGAGGTATCGGTAAATGCCAGTGACTTCACCTTGCCATCGAAATATTCATTCACATCAAACATAGTTTCTCCTGATTGTAAGATTTAACCTGGCAGTGAATACCCATAGGGATAACTTTATCTGCCTGAGCCAGTTGTTCAGAACCATTGCTAATAATTTTAATATTATGAGTTTTCCTTATAGAATGAGAGTTGAACAGGTATTTATGAATTTTACTCTATCCAACCCGGTTTTAATATAAAAGCTTATTCTTATACAGACCGGATGACTCATGTTTTATTCATTTTTTTATTTGGGAAATGTCCATATATGCCGTTATTTAATAAAGATTTTTTTAAGGATAGTGCCTTTGGCTGGGATGGTCTGAATACCTTTGTTTTTTCAAATAGTTTAATCCTGCTTTCTTTGGGGCTGGGTTTTTTTTATTTGCTGACCAAAGTACTATGGCTGGCGCTTAGAGCCGAGACTCAGGTTGCTTATGTCAACCAGCAATATCCGGTACTGATAGCTGGACTCAGGTTGCATAATAATCAGATCAGTCTGGAATTTAAACAGCGGCTGGAGCGAGCTAAACAATTACCGGGTAGGCCAGTGATAATTCTTCTGGGAGGAGTCACTGCTAATAATACCGTTTCTGAGGCCAGGGCAGGAGAACTATATCTGTTGCAGCAGGGTGTAGAGGCAGAGCGAATCATTAAGGAACAGCAATCCCGGCATACACTTGAGAATATGCAATATGCTTACGCATTACTCAGGCCGGATCATCCCGAAGCTATTGCCGTAATCAGCAGCCGCTATCATTTATACCGGCTGTCAATACTGGCACGTAGTGCTGGAATTAAGGCCATTCCTGTTGCCGCTGAAAGCCGCCTGAGGGTAAACGGGATTATTGTTATGCGTATGCTAAAAGAAGCTTACTATCTGCACTGGTTCTTCAGTGGTAAACTGTGGCTCTGGATAAGCAATAAATGTTCTAAGGGTTGTGCATAATGAGAAATCTCTATCAGGAAGCCAAAAACTGTTTTTTAATGTCCGATCCGGATGAAAAGCTGCAGCTGAGTCTGGAAACTGCATCAGCCTGGGATGCAGGGCAGTTAAACTGGCAGGAAGGCGAAACCCCCTTAGAACCGGTCTTACAGTTGAATCAGCCCGGACGACTGGAAAAACCGGAGCTGGTGGCTGCGGGTAAAGTAAAAAATAGAGGCTTTAAATCTATCCAGCAAAGGGCAGCCCTGATCCATGCCCTGGCTCATATAGAAATGACGGCAGTTAATCTTGCCTGGGACAGTATTTACCGTTATCGTCATCTGCCTGAAGAATATTATAATGACTGGGTTAAAACTGCCAGAGAAGAAACTCAGCATTTTTATCTGCTGCGCCAGAGTCTTAGAGATATGGGTTATGACTATGGGGATTTTCCAGCACATAATGAACTCTGGCAAATGGCGGTTAATACGGCGGATGATCTCATGGCGAGAATGGCCATTGTCCATCGGGTTCTGGAAGCCAGAGCTCTGGATGTGGTGCCTTTTTCAGTGGATAAATTTCGTAGTATCGGTGATAAACAGACCGCAGACTCATTAATAATTATTGCTAATGATGAAATAGGCCATGTCAACGCTGGTACCCGCTGGTACCGCTACCGCTGTGAACAGGAACAGCTTGATGCGGATAAGATGTTTTTTACCCTGATGAAAAAATACCTGCGCTCAACCCCAAAAGGACCGTTTAATACCGAGGCACGGTTAAAGGCGGGGTTCAGTCGGTTTGAAATGCGGGAGCTGGAACGGCTGGACAGGGAGTATAAGGCGAGCGTTTAGCGTTCAGAAAGAGCCAGATCAAAAGATTAAAAACCCTGACTTATCATATCAAACATATACACTCTTATTTTTTTGCTCTGGCTCTTGTGGTTTAAAGCAAGATGAATACTTGCCTGGCTTTTGAGTTAAAGAGTGTTCAAGGTGGTCTTTTTATGTAATTGGCAAAGTCGTACAAATAACGGACATTTTTCCCGCCCAGGAAAAGTCTAAAAAATGACCGATTTGGATGAGGAGCAGACATTTTCTTTCTTAGAGGAAGCACTTAAAAAATAAGTTTTAAGAGTCAGAGCAGGTATGAACTACAACATGTTATACCACTTTTTTAAGCTCATCACGAATTACCATACGTCATGTATGCTCTAAAGATTTGTCATGGGCTTGAATATGTTCCTTCAAAGCATCATTTATAAGCGTTTGATAATTACCACCACCAGCCTCCTGAACCAGGCTTTTGAAGTGATTAACAATATCAGCATCTAATCTTATTGTAATACGTATTTTATTTGGATCAGCAGGCACGGTTCAGATTGTGGTTCGCTTCGCTCTCACAATCTAATCTTATTCGTTATATTTTTTATATGTTTAATACTAGTTGCAAACCATAATTTAAGAGTTGGTTTTGCTTTGTATTTAATTTCCCTGATTTCTCACTTAAGAATGATTTATCGAGAGTTAATAATTGTGAAATATTTACAACAGATTCCCTATTAAGCCCCGAACCTTTTTTTGTGAGTTTGAAGTTCCCGGGCGCTTCAGCTAAATGTATATTTGAAGTAATGACTGCAACGATGATAGTTTGAATTTTACTTTTATTAAAGTCATTTGATGAAATTACTACTACGGGACGACGAAAGCCTAGTTCTGAGCCTCTTGGCTCTTCTAGTGAAGCCCACCATATTTCACCTTTTTTCACTACCACTCTTCTTTTTCTAGTGACTTGATTTGCATTGAATGTAGCTCGCTATCAAGGCTTGAATCTGTTTTAGAATATACTTTATTCAAAGCGTCAGTGATGTCTAAGTATTTGTGTTTATTGAGATATTCGAGAACAGCCTTAGTATAAAGTTCACTTCGAGACATGCCCGTACTGCTGGCAAAATGCTCCGCTGCATCGAATGTTTCGTTTGGAATTGATATTGCTGTTTTCATGACAAAAGTATAACCATGGTCATACTTGATGTCAATATGCTTTTAAATATAACGCCTGCATAACTTGCCGTAAATACTGAGTGAAGCAAAGCGAAACGGCGTATTTACGGTCAACGTTGATGCGATTGTGTACGCCCGACATGGGCATTGACTGATGAGGTGAAAGTCCTCTGTAGGAAGATCACGGTCATCACCCTAAATGTTTAGGGATATTATGACCTTAA
>JALSUJ010000617.1 GCA_027071355.1 Gammaproteobacteria bacterium
ACCATCTGCTTATCATCAGGAAGCGTAACAGTACCGGTAATATCAGTTGTTCTAAAGTAAAACTGAGGTCTATAACCGGAAAAGAATGGAGAATGGCGGCCACCCTCGTCTTTACTCAAAACATAAACAGTACCAGTAAACTTCATATGCGGAGTAATTGATCCTGGTTTAGCAAGAACCTGCCCACGGACAACATCTTTTTTATCAGTACCTCTTAAAAGAGCACCAATATTATCTCCAGCCTGGCCTTCATCAAGAAGCTTGTTAAACATCTCAACACCAGTACAAGTAGTTTTTGCAGTTTCTTTAATTCCTACAATTTCTACAGGATCACCTACATGAACAACTCCACGCTCAACCCTACCAGTAACAACCGTACCACGACCCTGTATTGAAAAAATATCTTCTATAGGCATCAGAAACGGCTTATCAATATCTCTTTTCGGAAGAGGAAAGTACGTATCCATAGCATCGAGAAGATCGGCAATACACTTTGTTTTTTCTGCATCATCAGGATTTTCCATAGCCTCAAATGCGGAACCCTTAATCATCGGGATCTCATCCCCCGGATAACCGTACTCTGTAAGAAGATCCTTCATTTCCTCTTCTACAAGTTCAATAAGGTCAGGATCATCAACCTGATCAGTTTTGTTAATAAAAACAATAAGCGCAGGAACACCAACCTGACGCGCTAGCAAAATATGCTCTTTCGTCTGTGCCATTGCACCATCAGTCGCGGCAACAACAATAATGGCACCATCCATCTGAGCAGCACCGGTGATCATATTCTTGATATAGTCTGCATGTCCAGGGCAGTCAACATGCGCATAATGGCGATTAGGTGTCTGATACTCAACATGACGAGTATTGATGGTGATACCTCTTTCTTTTTCTTCAGGGGCATTATCAATATCCTCATAAGACATAACCTTATCGCCATTTTTTTTGGCACAATACATGGTAATTGCAGCAGTAAGCGTTGTCTTGCCATGGTCTACGTGACCAATCGTTCCTACATTAATATGTGGCTTATTTCTATTAAACTTTTCTTTAGCCATCACTTCCTCCTTGTGAAATTCACAATTATTTTTCAAGCCAAGTTATAAAAAACGGCTTACAGCCGTCAACATACATGTATCCTCTGGAATTTTTCTAAAAACGAAGAGATTTTAGATAAGAAGGTCCAGAGGTCAAATCCCGGCACTTCGTGCAGGTCCGACATGGCTGTTTTTTAAACAGCAACTCAAAACCACCTCATCATCCTCGCATTAAATAGCACAAAGGACGATCGGTTTGGTCAACAAACCCAGCCGGCTGAACCTGTCAGCCGAACCGTGCGTGCATAATACGTAAATATTATTATTTAGTCAAGTGGATATTTCCAACACTG
>JALSUJ010000618.1 GCA_027071355.1 Gammaproteobacteria bacterium
AACGACAATGCTATTGGCAAAATCGGCCGAACTGCGGGTGGGCAGGTGGCTGGAATGGGTATCGCGGGCGTTTGCCTATACCGGCGGCGTGGTGCTGGCGGGAATTGCTCTGGTGACGGTGGTTTCGATCATCGGGCGGTTCTTTCTGTTCGCTGGGCTGGGACCGATCAAAGGCGATTATGAAATCGTTGAAATGGGCAGTGCCGTTGCGATATTCGCCTTTATGCCTTTCGCCCAGTTCAAACGTGCCCATGTTGTTGTCGATATCTTCACCCTGCGCCTGCCGCAGCGATTCCAGACCTTTCTGGGTTTTATGGGCGATGTGTTGATTGCATTGGCCTCTGGTGTGATCCTGTGGCGGTTCTGGCTGGGATTGGCCGAAAAGATACCCTATGGGTCAGAGGCCTTAAGGACTGCCTTGTCAATGGGTTACAAGCCGTTCTTTGCGGAAACAACGTATGAATTAAGCGTGCCGATCTGGATTCCCTACAGCTTTGCCTTTGTCGGCGCTGTGCTGTTTTTTGTGGTCAGCCTGTTTACAGTGTGGCGCAGCCTGAACTGGACACTTGAGGGACGGGAGTATCAGCCATGAGCGGGTTGGAAATAGCAATAATCGTCTTTGTGCTGATGCTGCTGGCGATATTCGTGCGCGTGCCGATTGCGATTGCCATGGGTATGGCGGGTTTTCTGGGACAGTGGGCGTTTCTGGGCAAAGCCACGCCCACGCTGGGGCTGCTGAAAACACTGGCCTATGACACATTCTCCAGTTATTCGCTGTCGATTGTGCCGCTGTTTTTGCTGATGGGGCAGTTTGCCACCAAATCGGGCATGTCCTCGGCCCTGTTCGAGGCCGCAAGCGACTGGCTGGGCCACCGCAAGGGCGGTATCGCGATGGCGGCTGTGGGCGGCTGTGCGGGCTTTGGCGCGGTCTGTGGATCGTCCCTGGCTACGGCCAGCACGATGGGGCAGGTGGCCCTGCCGGAGATGCGCAAGCGGGGGTATTCCGATGCGCTGTCGACGGGCGTTCTGGCGGCGGGGGGAACGCTTGGCATCCTGATCCCGCCCTCGGTCATTCTGGTGATCTATGCAATGTTGGCGGAACAAAACATCGTCAAACTGTTCATGGCAGCGATGGTGCCGGGTATTCTGGCGGCACTTGGCTATATGCTGACCGTGGCGATTTATGTGCGCGTTCGCCCCGATGCGGCCGGCACCGCCCCGCGCGTGCCCTATAAAAAACGGTTCAAAACCCTGTTGCGGGTCTGGCCGGTGGTGGTGATCTTTGGCCTTGTAATTGGCGGGATTGCCGGTGACTGGAACTGGTCCCAATCCGGTATTCAAGCGCTTTTTTCCCCGACAGAAGGGGCCGCGGTTGGGGCTGTGGCCACGGGCCTGTACGGTGTGCTGACAGGTGGCCTGAACTGGCGCGGATTTCTGGATTCCGTGCTGGGTGCAGCCAACGCAAGCGCGATGATATTCCTGATCATTCTGGGTGCTCAGGTGTTCAATTCTTTCCTTGCCACCACACAGGCCCCGCAACAACTGGCCGAATGGATTTTGGCGCAAGGGTACGGCCCCTATCTGGTGCTGACCATCATGCTGCTGTTTTATCTGGTGTTTGGCTGCATCATGGACAGCCTGTCAATGATCCTGCTGACCATTCCGATTTTCATCCCGATCATCGAGGTGCTGGATTTCGGCATGAACGCAGAAGACACCGCCATCTGGTTCGGTATCCTTGCGCTGATCGTGGTTGAAGTGGGGTTGATCACACCGCCGGTGGGGATGAACCTGTTCATCATCAATTCCATGGCCAAGGACATTCCGATGTCCAAAACCTATCAGGGGGTGTTCCCCTTTGTGGTGTCCGATCTGCTGCGGGTGGTGGTGCTAGTGCTGTTCCCGGGGATCACGCTGTGGCTGGTGGGCGTGATGTTCTGACGGCTTTACAATGGCGATCCAAAGAATTGCAGCGTTGGTGCATTTTCCTGTAGACGCGGGCGCGTGCTGACGCTAGGAAACGGCCTTAGTGGCCCGAGTGGCGGAATGGTAGACGCAGGGGATTCAAAATCCCCCGATAGCAATATCGTGCGAGTTCAAGTCTCGCCTCGGGCACCACTAAATCTTTTATTCTATTGATATTTAATAAATAATATTGAAGCTAGAAATACAGACTACCTTTTAGGCCACCTAATATGTTCCGCTTTGCATGACGATACATAGCGAAACATACCCGATTCATTTCAACCTATAGTCAACGCCAGATCGAACCGATAGTATCGCATCACCTAGGTATAGTCGTAACCTGGGGCATCGCGATGCTCCTCAATATGAGGAGATATCGTGATGAGGATGATTTCGAAGCGCCAATTGAAGGAGTTGGTTTTGTATTCACCGCAACATGTCGCACGTCTGGAAAAGGCCGGGAAATTCCCAATGCGGGTACAACTTGGCCCGAATAGAGTGGGATGGGTTGAAAGTGAAGTGCTGGACTGGCTGCAAAAACGATTGGATGAAAGAGAAAACACCTAAACGACGCTCCCTTTGGGAGTAGGGTGGCTGGGCTTGCAAGACTGGCCACCCGTTTTATCAGCGAAATCAATGTCGTGTTGCTTAATAATCTATGTATAGTTACTTTGCCTAAGGCTTAATACAACGGTACAATGAAAATATGGCTGATATATTAAAACTGAATCTTAACTATTGTTACGGAATTGGCAAACTTGATACTGAGTTGCAATTCACCCACAAAGGGTACGCAATTTATGCCCCAAATGGAGTGATGAAAACTTCGTTTGCTAAAACGATGATGGATATTTCAAATGGCAAAAAACCAAGTGATTTGGCCTTCCCTGATCGTGATAGTACATGTGAAATTACCTTGAATGACGACCCGATTGATCCCGAAAGCATTTTTGTAGTTAAATCTTACGATGAAGATTATTCTTCAGAAAAGGTATCAACTCTTCTTGCAAACCCTGATTTGAAAAAGAAATATGAGAATGTTCACAAAGACATTGGAGTTGCTAAGAAAAATTTAGATAAAAAATTGCGGGAGCTTTCTGGTTTAGGCGCAAGAGAAAACCTTGATCCACTGATAGAAGATATTTTTGGTGATCAATATTATGATGCCTTACTAAAACTTAAGGATGAGCTTGAAAATACAGAAAGTGCTAATTTTAGAAATGCAAACTATAAGATTTTATTTGCACCAAAAGTGACTGAACTTCTAAGAGATGATGTAGTCGGTACTATGGTTGAGGATTTCGCTAAGAAATATGAAGAACTAACCGAGACTTCGCCAATCTTAAGGCAAGACTTTCAGTACCACAACGTCGATCAAGTTCAACAGCAGCTTGAAGCTAACAAATTTTTCAAAGCAGGTCATAGTATAAATTTAGTTGATGAAAATACTGATGAGAAGGCTGAGCTTACTTCAGACCAGTCACTTCGGGACAGAATTGAATCTGAAAAAACGCGTATTCTTGACGATGATGCACTTAGGGAGAGATTTGAAGCATTTAATAGCAAGTTAAAAAATAAAGAACTTCAAACTTTTCGTGATTACATTACTGAAAATCAACACTTACTTCCAGAGCTATCTGATTTAGAGAAATTTAGGCGCAAACTTTGGTTGCAATACTTTCTTGAATCGCGCGAGGAATATGATGCATTGATTTCCAAGTACGAGGAAGGGCAAGCAGAACTGGCTGTTATAGTTTCTGATGCCGATGCTGATAAGAATGATTGGGACATTGTGATTGCAGAGTTTAATCAGCGGTTTTTACATCTCCCTTTTCACCTTTCAGTAGAGAATAAAGCCGATGTCATTCTTAAAGGCACAGCCCCTTCAATTGAATTTACCTTTGATGATGGTAAAGATAAAAGAGTTTATTCGGCTGCACAGCGTAAGGATTTGCTCCGTATCCTAAGTACAGGAGAGCAGCGCGCACTTTATATCCTTAATATTATGTTTGTGGTTCATACAAGGTGGCAGTCACGTCAAAAGACACTTTTCATTTTTGATGATATTGCAGATTCATTTGATTACAAAAACAAATTTGCGATTATTGATTACTTAGAATTTATTATTAAAACTGAAGACAATGATTTTTTAGCGATTGTTTTGACTCATAATTTTGATTTTCTTAGAACAATTGAAAGCAGAAAAATTTGCCCAGCCCACCAATGTCGGCATGCTTTCAAAAATGATGATGAAATCATGTTAGGTGAATTCAGGCAGTCCGATATTCAAAACCCCTTCCAAAAATGGAAAACAAGATTGGCTGAACCAGTCATCCTCATTGCATACATCCCTTTTCTAAGAAATGTGATCGAGTACACGCAAGGGAAGAAGCTTGGAGACGGGACTGAAAACGACAACTATATCGCGCTAACAAACATGTTGCATTATAAGGATGGCGAAGAGAGGCCCAACATTCGGGACTACAAAGGTGCCTTTACACAGACATTCCCAAATGTTGGATTTCCTGAAATTGACCTGGATCTAGATATCCTAGGTTACATCCTTAACACGGCAGATGACTGTCTGAATGTAGATGATGGAATTAACCTCGAACACAAGATTGTGCTGTCGATGGCAATTAGAATTCGAGCCGAAAGGTACATGATTGAAAAGATACGAGGTGAAGAGCCTGAATATGAGCTACCAACGAAATACCAAACAGGGAAACTGGTTGGTAAGTTTATTGATCTATTTAATAACGAATCCAAAGAAATAAGGTTGATGAGGCGAATCAACCTCATAACCCCATCAAATATTCATATTAACGCATTCATGTACGAGCCTATTTTGGATATGGGCTTTGGTGAACTTAAGGGGTTGTATCAAGAGGTGTTAACCAAATTAGCTTTAGTTTAATATCTAGATACTTTCATCACCAGAACTGCCAGACTTGCGCCCACATGTAACTTTGCCCCTGTAACCATAAAAAGCTACAATGAAAAGTAAGCGCATCAACATGGCCCCTCGTGTCCTCGATCTTATCAACTATATCAGCCTGCTCCAATCGGAGGCCCGCTGTTTCTTCTTTCAGTTCTTTGACGTCTTTGCCA
>JALSUJ010000619.1 GCA_027071355.1 Gammaproteobacteria bacterium
TTATCCATACCCGCCCCAAAATACCCACCAGCAAAGTATTGAATTTTCGGCTATCATTCCAATACGTTATAAAAAACAAATAACAATAAAAAAAGAGGTAACGGGTAATGAGTAAAGTTGATGTTTCTGGGTGTCAGATATTTTGATTATGATTAAATCGAGTCTGCCCCCAATTTCCCCCCAATTTTCTCTTTTCAAAGATAACTTATTTCTTATTTTGCCTCCTGCGCAATACGATCAAACCGGCAAAACCTGTACCCAATAACAACGCAGTAGCAGGCAATGGGACAAGGGTACTGTTGACAGGAACACCCATTGGATACCCAGGATCACCAGATAATATTGGTTCGTTTAACCATGAGGACTGATACGGTGCATTAGTAGAAGAATAGCCTGCGGTGAACCCAAAGCCAGAAAGACTGTTTCCAACACCCAACCCTGCATAAAGTGACGTTTCTCCCCCCAGGTTGTTGGCCCATTCAGTATTATACCAGTGAAGCACCTGCGTTACCGTAGTAAACGGACTGTTTGGCCCTTGATACATAGGATCTGATTGGTCCTGCCATGCAGCTTCTCCCCACCAGCCAGTACTTTGATTCTCTGTTCCTATTGTCTCGATAGCATAATCCCACCCTGCAGGTGAAGTAATACTGGTAATACCCGCGTTGGCAAAATAGGGAATTTCCCAGTCGACAATCACTGGCCCCGGTCCTTCGCAGCCAGATTCCTCAGGGATGGGACCCGCAGATTCGTAGTATGTAAAGCTGCTGTTTGTAAGATTGTAAGAATATTGCCAACTCCCATTGGCAATCTGAGAGGAAGTAGCAACAGAAGATGATGGTTTCCACACATAAGGACATTGGACAACCGCACTTGCCTGAGACGATAGCAGGAAAATCATCATAATGCCCACTGCGATAAATAATGGTATTTTTTTCATTTCTACCTCCTTTTGAAAAATATTTTTTGTGATCCAAGCTTGAATCTTTTGTACTTAAAATATTCTTTTGAGACCCGTTAATAACTGCTTAAATTATACCATATATATCATCCATGTCTAATATAAGTCTTATCTAATACATTACTGGAATAATGTGCATAATGCTGATCATAAAGAAAACGTTGCCTTAAACTATACGACAATTAATAGAGGTGCCCTATAAAAACTCCGGCAAAACCATGAATTCTCAGCTATCATTCCAGTACACAATAATAAAAAAGGTAAGAGAAGATGGGGGTAGTTTATTTCATGGCGTCTGTCGCGTGATTTTTTACAACTTAATGCTTTATCAATAGATTTGCCCCCCCCAGTGACTTGATGCTTAATGGTGACGAAATGAATACAAAAGAATTAATTGATGAGGTAGTGTCTCTTCCCGTTGAAGAA
>JALSUJ010000620.1 GCA_027071355.1 Gammaproteobacteria bacterium
AAGGGGTCAGGTTACCAATATCAATTTTTAGATTATATGTATTTTGACACCTTAGATGAAATGATCTCCGATAAAAGAATAGATGAACTTAAAGCGGGAAAAACTGAAGTCTATTCTCTTGAAGAAGTGGCACAAAAACTTGGCCTTAAATAATGTTTAAAATCATTATTCCAAAAACAACTTTTAAAGAGCTGGAAAAAATAGACTCTGAAAACCAAAAACTTGTCTACTCCAAGATCCAAGAGTTGGAAAAAGGTCTGTTTACAAATGATAAAGCATTGAAGGGTAAACACAAAGGCAAGTTTCAAAAAAGAGCCGGAAACTATAGGATCGTCTACCTAAAAGAGAATGATATCTTGGTAATAACCCTCATTAGAATTGCGCATAGAAAAGAGGTTTATTAAAAGGAACCTCTTAGATCAGTTTCTTCTGTTTCCAAAAAGTTCCAGCATCATGATAAAAAGGTTGATAAAGTCAAGGTAGAGTGCTAGTGCACCTACAATAGCAGCGCGACCCAGGCTTTGGGTATCATTATTGACCATCGCTTCGCCCATCGCCTTGATCTTTTGGGTGTCGTAGGCTGTCAGACCGACAAAGACGACCACACCGATGATGCTGATCCACCATTCGAACATGGGACTTCTCAGAAAAAAGTTCACGACCAATGCGATGATCACTCCGATAAGTGCGATGAAAAGAACATTGCCCCATGAACTGAGATCTGTGTCGGTAAAGTACCCATAAAGACTCATCACACCAAAGGTGGCCGCCGCGATAAAGAAGGTGGTGACGATGGAGGCATCTGTATAGATGAGAAAGATACTTGCCAGTGTCATACCGTCTATTATGGAGAAAAGTATAAAAAGTATCTTTGCAGTAGAGACATCCATCTTGTTGATGCCTGCGGAAATAGCGAACACCAGTCCAAGTTCAATCAAAAAAAGTGCCCAGATCATATAGGGATTGCCAAAGAGCAGGTGCAGCATATAAGCATTGTGTGTCACCATAAAAGCACTCAGACCCGAGACAAGAAGACCGACCATCATCCATTGGTAAACAGTATTGAGTAATGTGTTTGTCTCTGTTCGACTAAGATGGGTTGTATGTGAATTGTTCTGCATAGTTATTCCTTTTTAAAATAATAACAAGTGATAGAAAACATAAGGAAAACACTGTTTATAGGTGCCCTTTATTTTATAAGAAGATTGATCCAACCTGATAGATCAACACACTGACCACATAGGCCACCAAAGGCAAAAGAGCCAATTCAAAAAGCATCCATCGTGTACCGAGTTCCGCTTTGATAGCAGCCATGGTCGAGACACAGGGGATATAAAGCAGGATGAAGACAAGATAGCTGAATGCCGCCAGAGGAGAGCTGAAC
>JALSUJ010000621.1 GCA_027071355.1 Gammaproteobacteria bacterium
TAAAAACACCACCGGTTCTGCTGGCAGCTCATCCGACCCGCAGCTGTTATTTATATTATTTTGATCTATCAGCACGGGCACTCTGACTGATGCCAGATAACTATGGCCATGCAATTGAGCAGCAGGATGATGTTCCGGCAGGATGTTAATCTGGCAGGCAGATTCAAAGGGCATGGTTGCCAGATAATAAATTTTGTCAGTCATACTATTCTTCAAAAAACTGAAACCGCTCAATCAGCGGATCACGTCGCCTGGCTTCGGCAAAACCCCGAGCTCTTAAAATACAGGCGGAACACTTGCCGCAGGGTGGCTGTTGGCCATTATAACAGGTATGCGTCCATGCCATTGCATCCATCGCCCCCAAACGCTCCGCCAGTTCCACGGTATCAGCCTTACTGAGATTCATCAACGGCGTATGAATAGTAATATTATACGCCATACCCAGACGCAGAGTCTGCTCCAGAGCACTCAGGGTGTTCTCACGACAATCAGGATAACCGCTGTAATCAGTCTGGGCGACCCCGGTAATTAAATGTTCAATATTACGGCCATAAGCATAGGCTGCCGCAAAGGTTAAAAAAATCAGATTACGACCCGGTACAAAGGTATTGGGCAGCTGAGTCTGCTGATCGACATCCTGCTTAACCTCTATATCATCTGTCAGGGCATTTCCACCCAGCGCAGCAAAGGTATTAATGGGCAGAATTTCATGTGCCACTGCAGCAATTTCAGCCACTTTTTCAGCTGCTTGCAGCTCAATTTTATGCCGCTGACCATAATCAAAACTGATGCAGGAAACATTTTCCCGTCCGAACTCATTGATTGCCCAATATAAACAGGTAGTCGAATCCTGACCGCCGGATAATACCACTAGTGCTTTTGCCATTCTAAACATTCCTGATGAAGTTCACACTGAGCAGCAGATGTCCGGTACAGGTTTCTCAAGTTTCGGCAACAGGGATGTTGCCGAAAAGCCTCCATGGATGGATTTACAGCGTCTTTAGAAACCTGTACCGGACATCTGCTGCGGATTTGCTTCATACATACCAAATACTAAAGATTGAGAAATATTAACACATCCCCTAAGATAGCTCTAAATTTAATAGCCGGATATTAACACTCTATGAGTACTGACAAATCTCAACGACATAATGAACGCATGAAACGCCATAAAGAGGTCGTGGATGCCAAAATTGAACAGGCCACTATTGAACGCGGTGTAGTGATAGTCATCACCGGTAATGGTAAGGGCAAAACCACCTCCGCTCTGGGTACGCTGCTGCGCTCCCTGGGACATGGACACCAATGCACCCTGGTGCAATTTATTAAGGGCCAATGGGATTGCGGTGAAAGCCGTTTTTTTTCCGACCCCTCCTGTGCCCTGTCTGACAAACTGCAAACCTTTACTATGGACACCGGTTTTACCTGGAATACTCAGGATTTTGATACCGACAAACAGGCAGCACAGGAAGTCTGGCAGCAGGCACTGGCGTATTTCAGTGACCCTGATTGCCGTCTGATTATACTGGATGAAATCACTTATATGTTTAAGTACAGATATCTGGATATTAATGACTTAATCCAGGCTATACAAAACCGCCCTGAACAGCAAAGCATCATTATTACCGGACGCGGTGCAGCCAGAGAGCTAATTGAGCTGGCCGATACCGTCAGTGAAATCCAGCCCATTAAACATGCTTTTAATCAGGGTATTAAGGCTCAGGAAGGTATT
Source organism: Gammaproteobacteria bacterium (assembly GCA_027071355.1). Classification (GTDB taxonomy): domain Bacteria; phylum Pseudomonadota; class Gammaproteobacteria; order GRL18; family GRL18; genus JANELJ01. The sequence continues at coordinate 1,733 of JALSUJ010000621.1, forward strand.
GAGTGGTAGCCAGCAAACATGGTTTTTCCGAAACTGATATTAACGCCATTTATCGGGCCATTGGAACTCGTCGGGATACCCGACGACCCTGGTCGGATGGATATCCTGTCAGAAAACAACGGGTAACTTATAGTTCACTCAGGCATTAGCCAGAGTATCCAGTACAGTATGCAGATGTTCAACCATTTCCCGGCCACTATCGGTCAGATAACCACCGTCAAGTTGAGAAACCATCCCTTTATGAAATAAAGATTCAGCGGCTTTAACAATGGCTGGATCGGCATTATTGTGTATTTTCAGGCCTTCAAGATGAGATTCTTCAGGAAATTTTGCAAGGAGTTTTAGTTCATCAAATAACTGGTCTGGATAAGATTTAATCATGCTTTGCTCTTAAAACGTATATGAAAGGTTTATAACTCAATCATCATACCTTCTTTAGCAAAAAATGTCTCTGTATCACCGCAATAATCTTTATTGCAGTACTTAACCGTAAATTCATCAATCTGATCATCTGTACGCAGCGGATCATGATGAAACAGAGCCAGTTTCTTCACCTCACTACGCTGCGCTGCTGCACAGACATATTCAATATAACCATGACCCCAGCCAATGTATTTTTCCTCATATTCCTGCTGAGTGTACTGACTATCATGCACCAGCAAATCGGCCCCCTGATAAAACGCTTCAATCAGTCGATTCTGTTCTGCAGCTACCTGTTCACCTTCTTCAGCCATTTCAGGGTCATAATCAGGATGTTCCGGATCGGTAATAAAAACATTACGGAATATTTCTGTATCATAGGCAGTACAAAATACCTTGCCATTGTATTCAATACGATAGCCCAGACACAGTACCGGGTGGTTCAGGTACTTGGTTTTAACAATAATGCCATCGCCCAGGTCCATCACTTCTTCTTTTAAACTGAAATACTGGATATTGGCTGCCAGTTCTGCCTCACGGATAGGAAAATAACGATAAGTCATCTGCCCGCCCACAACCTTTTCGAGGGTATCTTCTTCATAGGTTACCGGGCCATAAACCCGAATATGAGTACCTGGAACGTAGGCCGGTACAAAAAAAGGGAAGCCCATAATGTGATCCCAATGGGTATGTGTCAAAAACAGATGGGCTTCTACAGGCTGCTGACGATTCATCAGATCATTACCCAGTTCTCTCAGGCCGGAGCCGGCATCCAGAATAATCAGACGATTAATATCCGGAAAACGCACTTCTATGCAGGGTGTATTGCCGCCATATCGTACTGTATTGGATCCCGGGCAGGGTATTGAACCTCTTACTCCCCAGAATTTGATTTGCATTGTCAAATTGTAAACCTTGAACTTATTGCCAGAATTTTATAGTTAATCATAACTTACCGTACCAGTCTCAAACCTGTAAAAAGACCGATGCTTTTTGAATAGCTTCCTGTATTACATCATGCTGCTGCACTAAAGCATTCCATGACACAAGGTCATTATTCCCGACCTGCCCTATAATTCTGTCGGCTGATACTTCAGGCAGCCATCGATTTCCTGCCGAACCCACCTCAAAAATATTAGCATAAAGATCTGCAATTGCCACACTGGAAATTAAAAGTCTGTGATCTTTATCAGCTTTTTCCAGCTTATGGTGATATTTCATAACATTAATAATAGAATAATTTAACTTCCACTTACTGGCAATCAGTTCACCACAAAACTGATGATTAAAACCAAATATCTGTAATTCTGCTTCATAAAGATCAATGTTCTGTGTTTCACATAGTCTTAAACATTGGGTATATTGTGCCCCAAAACAATGCGCCAGAGGCACTTTACCTAAATCATGCAGCAAACCGGCTAGAAAATACTCCTCTCTCTGATTAAGCGGCACTTTAGCCATAGATGCCAGAACTTTTGCCGTAACCCCGACACAGATAGAATGAGTCCAGAACTCATCCATTGACAGGCTGTCACTATCCCGACCTTTCATAGCCCCCATAACCGCAGTACTCAGGGCCAGATTTTTTACGGTATTAATACCCAGAATAATAATAGCTCTGGTCAGGGATGTTATCTGGTTCGGTAAGGCATAGTAGGCTGAATTAATCAGCTTTAATACATTGCCGGCCAGCACCGGATCCAGTGATATGATCCTGTTCAGATCATTAGGCGACACATCCTGCCGGTTACAGACTTCCAGCACCTTAGTCACTGTAGTGGAGAGACTGGGCATTTTATCTATGTACTGCTGAATGCTATCAATATACTGTTCAGACACTCAATTTCATCCCATATTAAATAAAGCATCCTTCAACCTGAAAAAATCTGTTGCTCTCTACTGCAACAAACTTATGCACTGAATCTTAAGGGTTTTCCAGGTTCAAATTCAAATAAACTTCCAAACTATAATAACTATAGCTGTTTCTGCAGAATTTACCTGCTTTGATACACAATTATTACTTTCTTTCTGCTAACATAGAGCTTCATCTCTAACCGCCAGATACCGTGAGTACACCATGAGCCTGATAAAAGAACACGATTTGATTCAAAGTATTGCCGATGCTCTGCAGTTTATATCTTATTATCACCCGGTTGATTATATTCAGGCGCTGGGTAAGGCCTGGGAACTGGAGCAGTCTCCGGCCGCAAAAGATGCTATTGCACAAATTTTATACAACTCACGATTATGTGCTCAGGGGCATCGCCCTATCTGTCAGGATACCGGCATTGTAGTTGCTTTTGTAGATGTTGGTATGGACGTGCAATGGGACAGTCAGCTTTCTCTGGAACAAATGATCAATGAAGGGGTTCGCCGGGCTTATACAAATCCGGATAATGTCCTGCGCGCTTCCGTATTATCCGATCCGGCCGGTAAACGTCAGAATACCCGAGATAATACTCCGGCAGTCATTCATACCCGTATCGTACCTGGTGATAAAGTATCCATTAAACTGGCAGCTAAAGGCGGCGGTTCTGAAAACAAGGCACGTTTTGCCGCCTTAAATCCTAGTGCAGATATGGTGCAATGGATCCTTGACACGGTAGAAAAGATGGGTGCCGGCTGGTGTCCACCGGGTATTTTAGGGGTGGGTATAGGCGGCACCCCGGAAAAAGCCATGTTAATGGCCAAAGAATCACTGCTCGAACCGGTTAATTTTCATGATCTTAAAACTAAAGCTGAACAGGGACATGATTTAACCCGGGCTGAAGAACTGCGACTGGAACTATATGACAAAATTAATGCTCTGGGGATCGGCGCTCAGGGACTGGGTGGTCTGACCACCGTTGTTGATGTTAAAGTGCTGGATTATCCAACCCACGCAGCCTCATTAC
>JALSUJ010000622.1 GCA_027071355.1 Gammaproteobacteria bacterium
CATCAGCCCGTCTTACCTGTAAAAAAACAATTTCCATTAATAAGATAATTAGGTAAGCCACGCGGCAATGTTCAACAGACATTTATACGTAATGCTTCGCACAACGTATAAATGCTAAGATGTTATGCTTAAAAAACAATCGCTCCTACAATCTGTCTTGCCAACATGGTATCAATAATGATAATATTAGCGCATGGCAAACATTGGTGATATCGTTAAAAAAATGGAGCTGTCACCTAAAGGTATACGCTTCAACGAGTTAAAGAAAGTCTGTGAGTTCTATTTTGGTTCTCCCAGGCAGTCTGGTAGTAGTCATTGTGTTTTTAAAACTCCGTGGCCTGGTGATCCTAGAGTTAATATTCAAAATCAAAAAGGTAAAGCTAAGGCGTATCAGGTAAGGCAGGTGCTACTAGCAATTGAAAAAGTGGAGCTAGGTTATGAAAAATGAAAAAGACAAATATGCATATAGAGTTCTGTGGTCTGAAGAAGATCAAGAATATGTGGGTTTGTGTTCTGAATTTCCGAGCTTAAGTTGGCTCGGTTCCACACAGGAAAAAGCATTGAAAGGTATTAAAAAACTTGTCAATGAAAGTATCTTAGATATGGAAGAAAACGGAGAAGAAATTCCAAAAGCAATTTCAGTTAGAAACTATAGTGGAAAGTTCATGGTACGTGTACCACCAGAGATACATCGACAACTCGCATTGCAAGCGGCTGAATCTGGAGTAAGTTTAAATAGAGTGGCTAGTGCAAAGCTAGCTCATTAACAAATTGCATAACAAGTGCATACAACGGACACAGCAAATATGTCACGCCATTTTGCTGTCGCAAAAGCCGCGCCATTTCTGCTGTGCCGCTGATGCAAATCGTTAGATGATTAAAGGAAAATAAGTATCGTGGAAGAAGGAAGGCTGGAGAAACAAATAAGCTTTATTAAAGAGCTGGAAAAGCTTAAAACTGTCGCAAGGCAAAATAAAACGTTAGATAACGGCCGGCAAGAAAATAGTGCTGAGCATTCATGGCATGTTGCTCTTATGGCGGCAGTATTAAGTGAGCATTCAGAAAAATCGATTGATATTTCAAAAGTAATATTAATGTTGCTTATACATGACGTAGTAGAAATCGACTTTGGAGATGTATGGCTATACGATGAATTGGAAGAAAAAAGACGGGAAAAAAAAGAGTTAAAATGTGCAAAAAGAGTTTTCGGTTTACTCCCAGAAGATCAGAAAAGTTATTTTTTAAATCTATGGAATGAATTTGAAAAAAGAAAAACAGATGAAGCGATATTTGCGTCAACTCTAGATTCAGTACAACCGCTTTTAAATCATTTGTTGACAGGTGATAAATATACAAAATCCGGTAAATCTGAAGAC
>JALSUJ010000623.1 GCA_027071355.1 Gammaproteobacteria bacterium
CGCTTATTTAAGTGGCTGTTTTTGTTTGTGTTCTGAAAATTTTTCTGGGTCGGTTATGGGCCGGCCTGGATGAGCTGCGAATTAGTGCTAATAACTTAAAATCCCTCGCCTTCACGGGTGTGCCGTTTCGATTCAGGCCCTGGCACCATATATAACTTATTGAATTTCAGTAAGTTTTTCATCTAAGCCGCATTTGTTGCGGTTTTTTTGTGTCTGTCAGAAAATACTGTGTAGACCTAGTGTGGACAGTTAAATCAAAGTATTTTCATTGATGTGCCGTTTGTCGTATACACACTATTTTTTTATGGTAATCTCAGTACCACCTTAAAAGGATGTGTCGGGTAAATCAATTCTGTTTATCCCATTTTTATTCTTCATAATCTTTTTCTGGCCTGCATCAAATATTAAAGACAATTGATAAGTGGAGAAATAGATGGATACGACGGTTCATAACCCAGATCAATATATGTTTGATTTTAGACATATCATTACAAACGGCAGAAAAAAAATTGGGTTATTGATAGGGGCCGGGGCACCAGTAAGTGTAAATGTTGGGGATGAAGAAAATTACAGAGCCTTAATACCTGATATTAAAGGGTTAACAAAGCTTGTAAGAGAAAAGTTAGAAGGTGTAGAAAAGGAGGCTTTCCAGCAGCTTGAGGCAGAAATTGGAGACTCAAATATTGAGCTCGTTTTATCGAAAGTCAGGGGCTTATCTGAGGTTATTGGTGCTACTAAAATTCATGAACTCGACGGCGAAGGGTTTAGAGAATTATCTAAATCTATCTGTTCAACTATAAAAGATGTGGTCGATGTTGACTTGCCTGAAGGAGATAATCCCTTTTCAGATATTATTTCGTGGATTAATGGAATAACTAGACAGGCACCTGCAGAAATATTTACAACAAATTACGATCTCTTATTTGAAGAAGCAATGGAAAGAGCTAAAACTCCGTATTTTGATGGATTTGTTGGTGCAAAAAATCCCTTTTTTGACCCTTCAAGTATTTCAAATAATGACTTACCTATAAATTGGATTCGGCTCTGGAAGTTACACGGTTCTATAGGGTGGGCTGAGACTCCGGATGGTGATGTTGTTAGAGGTAGCGTGACTGGTGGTGAATCTATGGTTTATCCATCGCATATTAAATATGATCAAACACAAGCAGCCCCCTTTACTTCTCTTTTTGAGAGGCTTAAAAATTTCTTACTGGAGCCTGATTCTTTATTAATAACTAGTGGGTTCTCCTTTGCTGATGCTCATATCTCAGCAAAAATAAGTGAGTGTATGTCTGCAAATTCATCCTCGGCAATTATAGCGCTTCAATATAAGACTCTTGAAGAGGAGATTCATGCTGTCGATATTGCAAAAAGAAGACCTAATATGAGTGTTTATTGTAAAGATGGTGCTGTTATTAATGGAGTAAAAGCAGGGTGGAGACTAGGTGAAGAACCAAGTAAGCATTGGGGGAAAATTAGGCAAGAATATTGGGATGGTGAATCATTTTATTTAGGTGATTTTAAAAGTTTTGCACACTTTTTAGCGAAATCTGGCGGTGACAAAACTTATCTTGTTACTCCAGAAGAAGGAGATGGTGATGATAGTTCAGAAGAATGAACCAACATATCTAGGGACAGTTAGTTCGGTTTCAGGTTCATCAGTCACTGTCGATTTGACTCAGCAGTTTCACTCTGGATTGCTCATAATAGGCGGTAAAGCACATAGGGTTGGACAGGTTGGTAGCTTCGTTAGAATTCCACAAGGATACAATAGCCTTTATGGAATAATATCTGAAACTAATGAAACTTCAGCAACTAATGAGGAGGATGAACTTTTAACTACAAAAAGAAGGTCGTTAAAAATTGAGCTTGTTGGCGAGACTATTGGTGATGAATTTGAACGTGGTATTGGGCAGTATCCAAGCATTAATGATGAAGCTCATATAGTCACGGATAAAGATTTAAAATTGATTTATGGCGGGGAAACAGATGGGCAGATAGTGATTGGAAAGCTATCAAGTTCTGACAGTATAAATGTTAGTGTTGATTTAGATAAGCTTGTTACTAGGCATTCTGCAGTACTGGGTTCAACTGGTTCAGGTAAATCTACCAGTGTAGCAAGTTTAATTAGGTCAATTATTTGTGATGAAAACGATAAGGTTGTTTATCCGTCTTCTCGAATTGTTTTAATTGATATGCACGGTGAATATTCATCGGCTCTTAGTGATATAGCAAAAGTATTTTCAGTTGTACCTCAGAAAGGTGAGGAAAAGCTTGTAATTCCATATTGGTGTATTTCACCTGAAAGTCTTTTAGATTTTCTATGTGGAAATATGAGTGAATCAAATAAAAACATTTTATTAGATAAAATTATGGAAGATAAAGAGGCTTTTATTGAACAAAATAAAGAAAAGGATAGTTTTAAAAATATAGACCTTAATAGAATTACTCCGATGACTCCTATACCCTATAGATTGAAACAAATCTGGTATGACTTATCATATGATGATGGTGTTACATGGAAGGAAAAAACACAAAATAATGCTGATGTAATTGATATTGGTGACTCAGAAAAAATAATTTCTCCAAAATTTACGCCTCCTGGAACCGGAAGCGCGGCACCATTTAAAGGCGGAGATAATAAATTAAAAAAGTATCTTGATTTGTTTAGATCAAGGCTTTTAGATAATCAGTATTCATTTTTATTATCTCCGGATAAATGGGAGCCAAATAAAGAACATAAAATAGAATCAGATTTAGATGGTCTTCTAAAAAAATGGATTGGGCATGATAAGCCTGTAACAATTCTAGATTTATCAAGTATTCCATCAACGAGTTTGGATCAGCTTCTAGGTTCAGTTCTGGAAATATTGTTTGATTCAGCATTGTGGGGAAGATTTTTAAATGAAGGAATGAAAAAAAGACCTTTAATGTTAGTTCTTGAAGAGGCTCATAGATATTTAGCAAATGATTCAGCTGGTTTTGCAAAAAATATGGTACGAAGAATTGTAAAGGAAGGTAGAAAGTTTGGAGTAGGGTCGATGTTAGTCAGTCAGCGTCCTTCTGAAATAGATGAAACAATTCTTTCTCAATGCGGTACCCTTTTTGCTCTACGTATTAATAACAGTTCTGATAGGAATAGAGTTAAAGCTGCGATGTCAGAAGGTATCTCTGGTATTGTCGATAGTTTGCCTGTTCTGCGCACTGGTGAGGCAATTGTTGTAGGGGAAAGTGCGAAGTTGCCTATGAGATGTCGATTTAAATTACCAAAAGAAAATAGATATCCAGATAGTATTGATCCTGAAGTGGCAAGACAATGGGCTGAAAAGATTGGAAATGAAGATTATGGCAAGCTAGTCACTGCATGGAGAAATCAAGATCCATATTTGTTTAATTGTACTGATGATGAAAAAGAGGATAATAGCGATGAATAGAGAGTATGTTGATTCAAGTAATATAGAGTCTGTTGGTTATGATGAAAGCACTCAGACATTAGAAATAGAATTTAAGAGAGGTGATGTCTATGAATATTCAGGCGTACCTGAAAATGTTTTTATTGAGTTGAAAGGGGCTTCATCTGTGGGGGGGTACTTTAATAAAAATATTCGGAATGATTACCCAACCTCGAAGATATAGACGATATAAGATAAAAATATAGATAGGTGTTATCAGGTTTAATCATTTTAAATGAGAATATAATGAATGATAAAATTAAGTTTCCTAATTGCGGTCATGAATTTGATGTGGAAGACGCTCTTTCAGGAAAAATCCTGATTCCCTTTACTGAATCACTTGCCGAATTAGTCACGAAAAGTTAGTTATTCGCTCTACCTGGACTGTGTAAATTCGAATACATAATAAATACTTGAGTGTAGCTATCCCTCGTTGGTAACACTGTGCCGGTTTGATTTCAGCACTGTAAATATCCAGAATTTATACATCAATTAGTCATTTTTTAAATAACCTCAGTATGAATGCCGATCCCCTTGATAAACTTCCCCCGATTCTCAAAAAGAGCTTACACAAAAATCTATGCACCTGTAATGAAGTGAAAAAAATAGATATTATTAATGCCATTGTGGATGGAGCTAACACCGTTGCCGAGGTAAGAAAACAAACCTATGCCACAATGGGAATTGGTTGCTGCACGCAACAGGTGGAGCGTTTGATTGAGTGTCTTTGCTCATCTGATGATGAATAGCATAGGCATGGTTAATATGATTTTATTTTTTTAATAATTAACGGGATATCCGGCTTGTTTTCACTATCAATATGAATGGCAAAAGCCTGTTCGCTTTCCTTTAGTGGTTGCCAGTTTAATATCTGCTTTTCCAGCACCTGTATGGTGGCATCGGATGCATCATTTTTGCGTTTGGCTATGCGCTGGCGCAGGACTTCTGCCGGCGCTGTAAAATCCAGAATAATATAAGGGCAGTTTTTTTGTCTGGCCAGTTGTTGAAAGCTGGCCCGTTGTTCAGCTTGCTGGAATGTGGCATCGATAATAACCGGGTAGCCCGCATCTATAATGGTTTCGGCAAGCTGCTTTAATTTGTTATAGGTTTTTATTGTGCTATCGGGATGATAAATGCCTGTATCAGGCCGGCTTGCGCCTGAGTCATCTGCTTTAAGACCAAATAAGCGTTTTCGCTCAATATCGGAGCGCAGACGAATGGCACCAATTTCTTCCAGCAAAGGCTGGGTGATGGTGGTTTTGCCTGAACCGGAAAGTCCGTGGGTAATAATTAAAGCGGTGGCGTTTTTTACGGTATAGTTTTCGGCCAGTTGTAAATAATCGGAAAATTCTTTTTCAGTCTGTTGTTTTTCTGTGGGGCTGATGTCCTGCTGGCTATGCCGAATGGCGGCGACTTTTGCTCTTACCAGTGCACGATACACAAGATAGAAGCGCAGTATTTGAAGCCCGGCGTAATCGCCGTTTTGCTGTAAATACTGATTTAAAAATCGCCATGCAAAATGGCCTTGCTGTCGGGCATCTAAATCCATTACCAGAAAAGCAGTATCGCTAATCACATCAA
>JALSUJ010000624.1 GCA_027071355.1 Gammaproteobacteria bacterium
AAGTTATTGCTGTCAGACTCAAAGTTGCGCCAGATACCGTCTTTAAGTTTACGGTAGATCGCATTAGCCGGAATGGCTTCCGATAGCTGCACGACAATACTGCCGGTTGTGCTGCCACCCAGATTGCCCATGGAGAAGTCAATACAGCCGCCGATACACTGGCTGCTCATATTTTTATCTACGCCTACATCAGCAATAGTCAGTCCGGTTGGTGCTGTGCTGTTTGCACCGGCAGTGACTACGCTGGTGGGTGGGATTGTGGCTACGTCACTCGCAGGAACTTCTATATCAATACTGACTGTCGCTGTGTCTGAAACAGCGCCATCAGTATCGGTTACCCGATAGGTAAAGCTATCGGAACCACTGTAGCCAGTAGCCGGGCTGTAGGTAATCACTAGACCGTTGATACTGGTTGAGCCATTACTGGCATCACTGATAATTTCTACAGATGCAAAACCGGCATCATCCGTATCATTGGCAGTGACGGCAATGTCTATATCTGTACCCAGTGTTGTGGTAGCTGTGTCGTCAGTTGCAGCCGGAGCCTCATTGATAACGGTAATGGTGACTGTGGCCACATTAGAAGTCAGTGGCGTGGTGTCTGCATCATTGACAGTATAGGTAAATGAATCCGTGCCAGCAAAGCCAGTTGCGGGTGTGTAGGTGACGGTGCCATCTTGGTTATCCGTAATACTGCCTGTGCCTGTATAGGTAATAGCTACGCTGTTAAAGTCGACACTAACATCATCATCTGTATCCAGACTTATAGTGACATCTGTATCACGGGCAGTGCTGGCTATTACATCGTTGGCAGAAGGGGGTAGGTTACCCGTTACAATATTAAGGTTAACCGTTGCAGGATCGGAAACAGCGCCGAGGTTGTCCTGAACTGTATATGTGAAACTGTCTGTTGTATCAACACCATCCATATCTTGATAGTCAAATGTGCAATCACCGTTATCTGTGATATTTGCTGAGCCACTATAGCTAATAGCGCAGGTGCTTGCATCTGCTGTTCCATCTGCATCGTTGATATTGCCGCTTAAATCAATAGTGATTGTACTGTTAGGAGCTAATGATGCTGAGGCATTACTGGCAACAGGCTTGGTATTAATAGTGATATTCACTGTTGCCGTAGCAGTATTAGTACCAGCAGACCCATCCTGATTAACTGTTGTGATAGAGCTACCATCGGTCATGGTATAGGTAAAACTGTCGCTGCCCGTAGCGCCTGGATCAGGTGTATAAGTAACGCTGCCATCAGCCTCCAGAGTAGCTGTTCCGTTTGATGCGCTGCTTACAGCTGTTACACTGAGGGTCTGACCTTCTGCTCCGCCTGTAGAACCATCTGTATCATTATTTAATACGC
>JALSUJ010000625.1 GCA_027071355.1 Gammaproteobacteria bacterium
AAACAGATCAGTGTAATTATCAAACTTGGTCATATAAGTTTGCGATGTATATTCAGCACCCAGTTTTAAGTTATTGTCCATAAACTGGCCCAGCCAGCCCAGGCGAATACCTGCACCATAGGCAAGATCAGCGCCTTCATTGGTGAGTTTGGCGGTGTCATCCTGAGTGGCTGTAAACTGGGTAAATTTTGTTAGTCCATAGGCCTTGAATACTTGCATACCGATAATTAAGGTGGCACCCACGCTGTTGTTTTCATTCAGTTTCATGGCGATGGTAGGATTGATATTCATTACCATCAGGCTAACGCCCATTTCATCGTTACAGTCGGATGGGCTGGAGTTGGCGCAGTTAAACAGGTTGGTTTTATAAAGGCTGCCACCGCCGCCAACTGGCACCATGGTAACGCCATAACTCAGGTCACCCTTATTCCAGGTGGCGCCCATTGCTGGCATCATATATATGCCGGGGGCAATTGCCATGTGGACTGGCTTGCTTTCTTCAGTTAACTCGTATTGATCCTGGCCCATTGTGGCTTCGGTGGGGGCGGTAAAGATATCGCCACCAATATCAAAGCGATTACCTTCAATCTCGGTCATGGTGGCTGGGTTTGCGGTGGAGGTGAAAACATCGTGATTCATAGTAATACCGATCCCCCCCATACTCCGTGCCTTGGTACCGGTACCAATTAAAAACATACCGTTGGTTGCAAATACTGATGCCGGTGCGGCAAGTCCAAGAGCGCACCCCAAAGCTGTTGCCAGCCTTAAATTACTTTTTTTCATCTATTTTTTCTCCCATTGAGAATTTTAGGCTTTTGTCTTTTTATTAATACAAAGCTGCTGATCTAAATGCCTGCATTTGCGCGCAATCATGCTGCTGGGATTTTTAATTGTCAAGGATGTCTTAATTTTTAAATGTGAAATTTTAACCGTTTTTCAGGATATGTGAGCGATTGTATGTATATTACTATATTATGTGATTCTTTTATTGCTGTGTTGGTGTTGTCGGGCTTTAAATTAATCCGCTTTGTGTAAAGAATATCGATTGTTGAGCAGGTTTTGTCGATTTTTTTTGCATTGTGCTTGATGTTGTTTTTTTGCCGTTTTTGAAATAATTAAGATTATTCAATGGCTTGCATGGGTTGGCTAATTTTTTGCATACAGTCTGCCTATTGAATAAATGTTAAAGAGTAACGCAGGAGATGGTAGATGAAGGTGTCTGATAATAAAAAACTTACGGGGCTATTGGCTGGGGCTGCGCTGGGAGCGTTAAGCCTGCCGTCCCAGGCGGCTGTGACTTTTAGTAATGACTTTTCATATATCAATATGGCTGGCTATGCGGATGATTATAATATAGCGGGTGTTGCTGGTAGCAGTGACTATGCTTCAAATATTGATGCCCTTGGTCTGCCTGCGCAGGCAACGGACTATCAGTATGCATCTATAGTGGATAGTTCAGGTTTTGAAACCTCTTTCGCTGAGTCTGATGCCTGGGCTGAGGTTGATGCCTATACCATTGGCAATAATGGTTATATGTATGGTTATGTGGATGCGTATAGCAGTATTTATGTGGAAACCTCTAATCAGGATGCCTATGCCTATACAGATGCTGTGATCGATGTGGATTTTAGTGTTGATGGTAACTATATATATGATTTTGGTGCTGAATGGATGGAGGCTGCGGGTAATGCCAGCTTTTATTATGATTTGTATAGCTGGGATACCGGCGCTATTTTATATAGCGGTGAGTTGATAAATACCTCTGATTCACCATACATAACAGGTGTATTGTCTGCAGGTAATTACAATCTGGTGGTAAAGGCAATGACCGATGCTGATGCCTTGATGGCTGATGCTCTGGGTGTGGATTCTGGTTATGCTGCTGGTGATTTTGCTTTTTCATTAACAGCTGTACCAGTACCTGCGGCAGTATGGTTGTTTGGTTCGGGCTTGCTGGCTTTGGTAGGAGTTGCACGCCGTAAGGTTGTTTGATGTAAAGCAGGCTATTTTGAAGTGTTGAGAACCGGGCTTTATGTCCGGTTTTTTTGTGGGTGTGTGGTTTAGGTACGCCTGAAGGCGTACCTACGGTTGGCGGGGGTAGGTGCGCCTTCAGGCGTATTTCATTATTACATGAATGACTTTACCTGCTTTGTCTATAAACAGGTATTCACTTGTTATATTAGAAGGCTATTATGGTTTATGAAATCTTTTTCATTGTGGATATATTTTTCCAAAACCCGCTGTAACAGCTTCTCCGTTCTTGTTGTCAGTATTATTTACACTATTTTTTGGGCGTGACAGTTAAATTACATGGTGATTTTAGTGTTTTTTGTGGAAAAGTCCTGAAAAAAAATGTTCACGCCTATAGTTGAATATCTGATTTATTATCTATCTTATTGATTTTAAATGTAAATTAATGTTTTCTTATGCTGTTTTCGGATGTGTCGAAAAAACTATCACTTTATTTTTGTGCAGGAATTGGAATGGGGTGTTTTTTTTTAAGTTATTGAAAATAAAGCTAAATCCCTTATTGGCACACGGGTTGCTACTGTACCAGCAACAGATGGAATCGCTTCCGCTGTAAACATAAATGTAAATATTCTGGAGAGATGTAAAGATGAATAAAAAATTAATTGCTACTGCAATCCTGGCCGCCATCGGTACTTCTGGCGTTGTAACAACTGCAAGTGCTGCTCTGGCTACTGGCGCAACAATGAACTTTGATGCTGGTGTTGCTTCTGCTTACGGTAAAGTAACATCAGGCAGCTATTTTGGTATGGATACAAATGGCGACGGCCAAATAAAAGCTGCTGAACGTACAGCGATTGCACAAAATGACGGACTGATCATTGGTACTATTCAAGATGCATCTGGTTCTCATTCACTGGGTGTTGATGGTACTGAATCTCCTGGTATTGATGCTGCTTGGGAATTCTTTGGTAATACGGGTATGCAGTATTCTTTAAACCCAACTAACATTCTGAGTGATGACGGTGCTGGTAATGTGACGGTTGATTTCTCTGGTTGGGGCGTAACCTGGAATGGTATTACTCGTATCGATATGAGTTCTGGTGCATGGGGAGCTAATGCTGACGGTGAGGCAATCGTGACTTGTGGAGTAGATTGTGCTGAAAACGATACATATACACTGTCTTACACAGCACGTGTACCAGCTGGTGATCCCTCAGGTTTTGGTAATGTTGCATTTGAGCTGTTCTTAACAGGTACTGTAGGCGCGGCAGTTTCAGCTGTACCAGTACCCGCAGCTGTATGGTTGTTCGGTTCAGGTCTGTTAGGTTTAGCGGGTGTTGCGCGTCGTCGTAAGTCTGCTTAATCGAGCTGCTTATTTAGTCTTCTCTTAAGGAAACTAATGTAAGTAAAGAAAGAGGAGGCAATGTATATTGCCTCCTTTTTTATTTTGCAGGATTTACTTTATGAGTTTTGCCGGTTGTTTTTTTCGAGTGTATTTAAAGTGTTTACTCGTAGCGCAGAGCTTATAAAGTAGCTTCAAATCACAAAGGCAGGATAAAAATGAAAAACAATATAATAAAACAGAAATTAAGTGGTGTCTCGGCTGCTATGTTGGTCTCTTTGGTGATAACAGATGCCATGGCTGCCCCCGCTATCTGGGTGCAGCCGGTGCCAGGGGGCGAGGTTCGTTTGTATGACTGGGGTTATGAAGGGCCGGGTGCACGTAAAGCTAATACCTTTGAGAGTATTAATGGCTTTAATGGTGCTGCCCAGCTGCAGCGGGTTATTACCACTGGTCCGGACAAATTAACGCCGGATGCGCCTCAGGGAATCCGCGAGGATTTGGGCGGGAGTATTATATTCCGCAAGTCTAATATGGATAGCCAGACTAACTTCTATAAATGGGGCTATACCACAGTAGCTGGTTCTGTTTTCAGTAATATGCAGATTGATGCAGATGGTGATTATTTTATTGCCCGTAATGATATGAATTTTGCCTGGTATGGTGTGTTTGATTATACCTGGGAAGGTGATCCAACGGTTGATCCGGCTTCTTTGTTTAATGGTGTGCCCAATGGTATTTATCCCACCAATGTACAGTTTCAGCCTTATGCATTATCCGATGCCAAAGGCTGGTGTGGTTCTGTTTTAACATCCAATCCGGCTTCTCTGGAGCCAATGGGTGGCCAGGTAACCTTTGATTTTGGTTTTGAAGCCTTTTTGCCTTTTACGCCTACGGGTGATAACGGTGTTTGGGATCCGGGCGAAGGCTCCATGCAGATCGTGAAAGATTTTGAAATGCGCAGCTTTGGTAGCCTGGAAGTGGATTTAGGCGCCATTAATTACAAGGCGGATGCGGTTGTAAATAATACCAGCCCATTGAACAGCCCGGTGGTAACGGATGCCAATGGTGACCCGGTTATGATTGAAGTGCCGCTGCTGAATATGGATGGTACGCCGGCTCTGGATGCCAATGGTGTTGCCCGTACCCAGATTGTGCCGCAAATGGAAGTGGGTGTGGGTGGTGTAGACGGTAACTACTATAACCTGGTGTCATTTATGGGGGGGGGTGTTGTGCCTAAAGGGGTATGGGTAGAGTGGGCTGATCCTGCTGCGTCGAAAACCAATGATAATATTGTTGCAGTGTTATATGACACAGATGTAGTGGATGCCGATGGCGATGGTATTGATGATAACAATCCTAATATTGTTTATCACAAAAACAGTTTTGGTGGCTATGGCTTCCTGCTACGCGCCGATGGAATTCGCATCATCGAAGGTCTGAATTTTGCGGAGTATCCTGATATTAGTAATGTGCCGAATAAAACTGATTTGAATGGCAATGGGCGGTATGACCGCTGCGATACGGTATCCAATAATGATTATGATCCTGTAACTGGCGACTTCTTCTCGATAGAAGTGAAGAACCTTGACCCGAATGCGCGTGTTTGTTTGCGTAATCTGCGTAAGCAGGAAAGACGCCGTGCGCTGCTGGATGGGCGGCGTACTACAAGACGTTAAATTAAGGAAGTAGTGGGTAATCAAGGATGATAAT
>JALSUJ010000626.1 GCA_027071355.1 Gammaproteobacteria bacterium
CCGGTTCTGGAACAGAGGGACTGATATAAATGGACTATTTCTGCCGGTCGTTGAGTGGATATCTGTTCCTGGATAGAAATATGCATTCCCAGATGTAAAAATGGGTTAGTCTGCCCCATTTCCGGGCTGAAATCACGATCCTGATTTTGTTCAATATTATCAAAAAAATCATGGTATTCAGGGTGTTGTTTAATAAACGAAGCAATAATAGATTCCATTGGTTCCATCGGCAGCTGTTTTTTAAATTTATCCCAGCTTTGAAAATAAAACCGGCGCAGCTGGTTTCTGTCCTGACCAAAAAGCATCTAAGACTCCGTAATAGACTCTAATACCCAAAGAATCCGTTATTCTTATCTTTTTTATACCTGAATGCAAGATAAAGACGTGCCTATTAACCCTGTTTTAATAATGGGTATTGCTTGATAAAAATCAATTAGCTATAAAAAAAACAATACTTTTCAATCTAGTGTTACATTTTGATGATAGTTTTATTACAATCGGTTTCCTGAACAAAAATATCGCCTTAGTTATTTGTAGCTAAACCTTCCCAAAATTAATAGCAGAATTATTATGGAATTAAAAAATATAAATGATATTGATGATGCCACGCGTCATTCACGCCGCGAGTTATTTCGTATAGGTACTGCACTTCTCTTTATTGTGGGAATAATGCTCTATACTATTGCTGAGAATAGTGTTGACGGCAGTCCGGCGACATTGTTAATTATTGCGGCCATGATTGGCGGTTATATGGCAATGAATATCGGGGCCAATGATGTTGCCAATAATGTGGGACCGGCAGTTGGTTCCAGAGCACTGACCATGACCGGTGCTATTCTGATTGCTGCTATCTTTGAAGCCTCCGGTGCCCTGATTGCCGGTGGTGATGTGGTCAGCACTATTAAAAAGGGCATTATTGACCCATCTGGGGTTATCGGTAGTGATGCCTTTGTCTGGATGATGATGGCTGCTTTGCTGGCCGGTGCGATCTGGCTTAATATTGCCACTGCACTGGGTGCGCCGGTATCAACCACTCATTCTATTGTTGGTGGTGTACTGGGCGCAGGTATTGCTGCCGGAGGTATGGGAATTGCCAACTGGGATAAAATGGGAGCCATTGTAGCTAGCTGGGTTATTTCACCCGTATTAGGAGGGATCATTGCGGCTATTTTCCTCTATCTGATTAAGCGCCTGATTACCTACAAAGCCGATATGCTGGATGCGGCTAAAAAAGTGGTGCCGTATTTTGTGGCTGTTATGGCCTGGGCTTTTTCTACCTACCTGATCCTTAAAGGCCTGAAAAAAATATGGAAAGTTGATTTTATGACTGCAGCTGGTCTGGGATTCCTGGTTGCGCTTGTGATCTTTATTATTGTTAAGCCCCTTATTGTCAGAGCCGCAGCCAAACTGATTAATGATAAAGACAGTATTAACTCCCTGTTTACCCTGCCTTTGATCTTTTCTGCGGCATTATTAAGTTTTGCTCATGGTGCCAATGATGTCGCTAATGCCGTGGGTCCGCTGGCAGCAATAAATGAAGTGATTTCTCATGGCAATGTGGTCTCCAAAGCCGCTATCCCATTATGGGTTATGCTGATTGGTGCAATAGGAATTGCTATTGGGCTGGCCTTATACGGACCGAAACTGATTAAGACAGTCGGTAGTGAAATTACTGAACTCAATAAAATGCGTGCCTTCTGTATTGCTATGGCGGCAGCCATTACCGTCATTATAGCCTCTCAATTAGGTTTGCCTGTCAGTTCTACCCATATTGCCGTTGGTGGTATTTTCGGAGTGGGGTTTTTACGTGAATATCTGAAAGCCAGTTATGCGCAAATGGTGGAAGAAATTAAACATCATCATGAAAGCGATAATCCTGAAGAAGTCGAAGCCTTTTTAATGGAATTTAAAAAGGCCCATCTGGAACAAAAACGTCAGATGCTGTATGAGTTAAAAATGAAATCGGCCAAGACTCATCTGAATAAAAAGGAACGTAAGCAGTTAAAGCGGGTCTATAATACTGAACTGGTTAAACGCTCTCATTTATATAAAATTGCTGCCGCCTGGGTAATTACTGTTCCGGTATCGGGCTTAATGGCGGCCATATTATTTTATACCATTCGCGGTATGATGTTGCCTTAGGCTACTCTTAAGAAAAATTAACCATGTTGTAATAACAACTATTAACTGATAAAACAGAACTATTAACTGATAAAACAGAAAGAGCCGGGAACATATGCTGCAAAAGTTTTGGCAATTGCCACAAAATAAATGGTACTGGATAACTTTTATCATTTTGGGTGTTGCACTGGAATCAGTAGCTCTGTTTTATCAGTATATTTTAGAATATTCACCCTGTGTTTTGTGTATTCATACCCGTATCTGGGTTATGGCACTGATTTTGGTCAGCCTGCTTGGATTAGCCAGCCGCCAGTACCTTGCAGGGGTACGCTTTGCACAACTTTCTATGTTTGCGGTAAGTCTGGGCTTGCTGGACCGTTCCTGGCAGTTACTGGGTGTTGAACGGGGCTTTATAATGGGGGGCTGTAGTATGGACTCCGGCCTGCCAGCCTGGTTTGCTCTGGATAAATGGTTTCCGGCCATGTTTGAAGTAATGGAGCCCTGCGGTTATACGCCTGAATTACCCTTTGGTGTCACCATGGCCGAAGCTCTGCTGGTATTCTCTGCTGTGATGGTTATCTTTCATGGTCTGTTATTTATCAGCACTCTTGTTCGTAAGTAAACGGGTTCATTAATCAGTGTGATGACCATCCTATGAGTATGAGTCGCCCAGCTCGTTCCTTCAGGAAACCTTAATCCATTCAGAATCGTTGTTTTTTATTTCCTGTGGTCTTGTCTTTAAACCTAAATAAATCAGTTGAATCGTAGCGAGAATGATCAGAGTGCTGGAGATACCAGGGTTTACAGGTTATTTTGGCTTTATTCGTAGGGTGAAGTCAAAATATTCTGGAAAGTCTTGTAGATTCAGTGCTATGGACATTCGCAGTAGGTTCAACTGATTTATTTAGGTTAAACTTTATGGCTAGAATTTAATCTCCAAACCGGAAAATAGTTTTTTGCTAAATCAATTCCTAGTATACTGCAATCCATGATGGATGCTTCTTATTCTTTATTTAGGTTAAAAGATTTAGGTTAAAAGATTTATCTTAAGTATGGCACATTGCAATGTCCTTTAAGTTAGACGTCCATCTCATCATAATAATTTTTAGGAATAGAAGTAATGTCTATATTTAGTGCAGAAAATGAGCTGGAAAAAAAACTGATTCAGGCTCAGAATGGCGAAATCGATGGTGAAACTTTTTTAAAAGAAATGCTGGAAATGCAGGTCTTTATGCCAATTAAAGACAAGCATGGTATTGCCGGTTTTCAGGATTCAAAACAGGCAACACCACTATCATTTAAAGATGATGACGGTACAGAAATGGTTATTCTTTTTACCAGTCCTGAGCGTGCTAAAGTCTTTGTTAAAGACTACCCGGGTTATGACGGTGGTTTGCTGGAAGATTTTAAATGGGTAATAGAACGTATTGGCGGCGGGTACGGGGTTATATTAAATCCCGGTTATGAAGTCGGTCTGGAACTTGAAGCCAATATGCTGGAAGCCCTGTCTAATCAGTAACATTAGTGCCCAGTTTCTAAAGCGAGATAAAACAAATAATTACAATATGTCATATATTACCCCGCTCACTGAAGTTACAGATACTTTTCATAAAGCGTCTGACAGTCTGACACAGTTTTTTTCTGAGCAGGGCAAAGAAGATAATGATATGCTTTATGCATTTGACGAAATTGACAAATTTCTGTCTTCTGCTCAGAGCCGTGCTGGTGATATGGCGCAGCTTTCTGTTTTTAATGCCAGGGCGAATGAACTGATATTACTTGTTGACCGTTTAATGGTCTTTGCTTCTAATCTTAAGCATAAAAAAAGTTTTGCACTGCTGGAAGATTTTTTATTACAGTTTGTACTCTGGTTTGCTTCTGCCGGTGGTAAAATTACTTCCCTGATCCCTGTTGTTAATCTGATTGCGGCTCGTTCAAATCGTTTGCGTGAAGCAATTGAACTTAAACAGTTGATGGCTGAAATTGAAATCATAATCAATGCCACCGCAGCATTTATTCAGGAAGACATGGATGACCGGGATCCTGGACGCCCATGGCGAGTATTGCTGCTCAACTATGCTATAACCGCTACCCGTACCCATAAGCCAGAATTGATGGATAAGGCATTTCAGTTATTGATTCACCATTTACCTGATGATTTAAAACAGTTTTTTAGCGAAGGTATGAGCCAGATGGTAGCTCTTGATTACCCTGATTCAGTAAAAGAAGTGATGCAGCGTTATTATCAGCAATATGCCCTGAAAAATATTAAAAATAACTAGTTCTGAGTTCTTTACACATAGGGTTATTTTTTAACCATAAGAACGATTAATATTAGTAATTTAATCAATTGCTTATATATAGAAATATTAGTAAAATGTAGCTGAATTTGATCTGGATCAATAAAAAATTAATTATAGTCTGAAATAGGTAAACCAATGAATCTTGATAGAGTAACTACCGGTAAGCATGTTCCTAGTGAATTTAATGTGATTATTGAAATCCCATCCCATAGCGATCCGGTAAAGTATGAGGTGGATAAAGAAACAGGCGCCATGTTCGTGGATCGTTTTATCGGTACTGCCATGGTTTATCCCTGTAATTACGGTTATATTCCACACACGCTGTCAGATGATGGTGATGCGGTAGATGTTCTGGTGGTAACACCCTTACCTCTGCAATTTGGTTCGGTCATACAATGTCGTCCAATTGGTATGTTGTTAATGGAAGATGAGGCCGGACTGGATGCCAAAGTACTGGCAGTCCCTATTGATAAGCTGACAGGCATGTACACCAAAATAAGTACCTTTAGAGATATGCCTAATACCCTGCTGGATACACTGTCACACTTTTTTGAACACTATAAAGATCTCGAAGCAGGTAAATGGGT
>JALSUJ010000627.1:0-4335 GCA_027071355.1 Gammaproteobacteria bacterium
ATCCTGATCTTTAACTTTCAGTTTATTCTGTAGCCAAACTAAACCTTCGGCAATATATTGTGGCGGCTTCAGTTCTGAAGGCTCATGCAAAAACAACAATTCCAATGCCATTTCAGCTTTATTTGCCGACCCGCCAAGGGCTTTAAACATGCCTTTACATGCTTCATCAATTGATCCCTTCGAAAGAGCTTCTTTTATCTTTTTTATTAACCCCTTGTCTACAATTATATTTCTAAGGATATCTATATTATTAAGTGCCAAAGCATCTTCAAATGTATATGGAATAGCTTCTTCCTCACTCGAACCATTTGTAAAAACAACTGACACTGGTGCTGGATAGGCGACACATACCAAACCATTTTCTGATACTTTTTCTGTACATTCCAAAAGGTCATCCAGATTTTCTTTCTTTGGCAGCCATCTTTTCAAAGTATAATTACCTGTCAAATATCCTTTACTCCGATCTGGTTGTATTTTCCCTACCCTTCCAGCAGCTGACTTTTCAACTGAATCTAGATCAGTAATAACCAAACAATAAATCCCCAGGTTCTCAATAAGAGGTCGCAATCTATGGGCATGACTCCCTCCTATTTCCAGAACAGTAAGATAACGTGAATCAAGCCCAGGATAGTGTTCCTTTATAAAGTGAGGAACCAGCATACGTTCCGCAGGTCCTTCGACCAGTATCACTGCGTCAGCAAAAAAAATATCACAATGCGTTGTTTTTAGATAGCGAGCTGCAAATTTTGATGTATCAGAATTGCAGCCAAAAGTTTCTGATAAGTTGACTAACGATGCACAAGGTACATCTTTTTTAGATCTAGCGGGTAGTCGCCTGAAATATCGTAAATCAGTGAAATCAACCTCATGCGCAATATGACTGGAATGCGTACTAAGTACCAACTGAGTTGTAAATTTATGGCTATTCTTTAACTCCTTATGCTCCCTTAGCACCTTATAAGCATTTTTAATAAAAACCTGCTGAACCTGTGCATGTAGATGCGCTTCAGGTTCCTCAATTAAAACAAGATGAAGTGGCGCAATTGCAGAACCTTCGTTTTCCAATCGTTTTTCAGCCTTGCCGACTCTCATCCACTCATCGCGATAACGAATTAACCTGAACACTATAGAAACAAGATTCTGATATCCCAAGCCATTGTATTTTTCAGGAAGAGCAAGTGGTTTATCGTCATCCGATCCATCGACTCTGAATTGTACGGCTGAATCATGTGCAAGCCCATCAATTGGTTTTACATCGGTTGTTACAAAAATTTTTGGATCAGCAAAACCCGGGTAACCCATATTTTCCAATTCTGTTATGGCTGATTGAAAACTGTTTTTTAACCTGGCATCAAATTTATTTTTTGCTTCCTCAATAGCAGAAAGCGCATCTATATCTTCAGGCACAGGCAATTCAGATGGATTCAAGTGATTATCATAATAACTACGAAACTGTGAAGAAAGAGACGTTGCACTAGAACCTGTGCTATCTGATGAGTGGGGATCAGTGAATCCTCGCTGAGCATTAATGACATCCAACTTAAACAGACCAGCAAAGGGATTCGGAGGAATTGGAAAGGCATTAACAGACAATTCTTGCGGTTTCGCCACGCCAGACTCGGGAGATTTTAATTTAGCAGGATCAAGCAAGTAAGCGGATATTGTGAAGTAAGAATGAAGTTTCTTATCAAGAAATTCTCTTAATGTTTGCGGCCATAACTTCGGTGGTTGATTACCAGAATTTTCATCGGAATTAAATTCAGAGGTTGCAGATTCAGCAGCTCTATATGCCTGGCGAAAATCTTTATAAAGTATCTCAACCTGTCGATGGTCATTTACCTTAGGTTCCAGGATAAGGCGCACGCCTATTAATCCACCATCCCAGGAAAGCGACGGAATCAGGTGACTGACATAATGTATTTCAGCATCATTAACTTCTAGCCACAAATCCAGTGCTGGCAAGTTGCCCCTCCAGGATTCAAGATAGAGATTCTCTGTCTCTTCGCCACCAATCGCTTCCAACTGGCTGATTTGACCAAAATTGAGATTATCTGATTGGATCCATGAGTTACCTATCGCATTAAGATCATGCCAGTTAGAAAGCGTGAAATCAGTGGTTACGAATTCCTTGCTTCTCTCCTTCTTTAAAAATAAAACAAAAGCTTCTATTGCAGAGGTCTTTCCACTGTTGTTTGCGCCAACAAGTAAAGTTTCTTCTTTCCCAATTTCAACTCGACAGGACTTCAGCTTTCTAAAGTTTTGAATTTCAAAATATGCAATTCTCATTCTTGATCCTTATTTTGTATAACTTTAACTATAACCTGACCGTTCATAAGCATAGGTAGTAGCCAGTCACGAAGTCTTCCTAATTCTTGGTTCTCTGTAGTATTTTTGTATATAGCTTTATGTATAGGCCTGATTTTATTATTGAACATTTTAAAAACATCATCTGATGGAATAACAATAGGTATACTTCGCAAAGTCCCTAGCGTGACATAAGGCTGTGATGTTCCAGTAGAAAGATGCTGTTTAAGATATGCTCGTCCAATAACGGAATTAACAGCAGCATATATATAATTTGACCACACTGGTGATTTAGAGGCCTTGAATAATCCAATATTCTTGATAGCAAAAAGCGTAGTTATTTTCATAACCCATTTTGTTAAACCCACTGTACCAATCATTGAGAGCAAAAAATCACCTTCGTCAACTTTGCTTCTTCTATTGACTGTAATAAAGTCTTCTTCTGAAATAAGGTAGGCATCTGAGAAATCAATACCAGATCCTTTCAAGTGTTTAGATGTAATCAAGTATTGACCTGCCTCTGTCTTTTTAGGTGAATCATGAGTACCATCTCTAACATCCACCAGTTTACTTACTTTTTTCCATTCCCACCCCTCCGGTATTTCACGCTTTAGGGTGGAGTTGTAAACCATTTTTCCACCTGAGGTTTTGTAGGGTTTGCCATTGGCATCGGGGAAGTCGAATTGCACAAACCAGTAGTCGTACAGGGTTTTAGCCATGGCTTCCAGTTCGGCATTGATACGGTTATTGAGTTCGATTTTTGCGTCTATGGCTGACAAAACCCCAGCGATTTTTTTCTGAATTTTTTCACTAGGTGTTGGTACTTCTAAATCTC
This sequence comes from Gammaproteobacteria bacterium, assembly GCA_027071355.1. Classification (GTDB taxonomy): domain Bacteria; phylum Pseudomonadota; class Gammaproteobacteria; order GRL18; family GRL18; genus JANELJ01. The sequence goes on from JALSUJ010000627.1 coordinate 3,140, forward strand.
TTATTGATGCTAAAGAGAGGTTTTTAATAGTTGAGCCAGTAGCAATATTCCATATGTGGCTCTGCACTTCCTTAAGCTGAAAGTAATAATACAAAAATTCAATGTCTATACCTACACACTTTAAGTACGCTGCACTTTTTCCTAGAATTATTTCCTCACCATTATATTTCGCCAAATTTCCCAAAGTACCATTAATTGACATGAATAGAGTTTTGTCATCAAACTCAATAAAATATTTATCATATTCAATTCTAGTCACTCGCTTGGTGTCTGCCGTAATTACGATTGAACCGTTCTTTAGGTTGTTCCCATTTACGAATGGGAATCCTTCAGTTTCTGCATAAAAAGGCGTGCCATGAATTCCGTCACCAATATGTGAAGTCAGATTTAAAAGCGGATTTTTAGGCCATGTATCAAGCATTATAAGTCAATCCCGCCAACTGCTTTTTAATCTCTTTTTCAAGCTTATGCGACTCGCTGAACAAATCCTCTAGATTATCCGAAAAACTCTTCATCTTTTCATCAAATTCTTCCGGCGTAATATCCACATATTCAATTTTAACTTCAAAATACTGCCCGGCACTAAGTGAATAGTTTTTATTGGCAATATCCTCATAACTCACCGCAACAGAAAAATCATCCTCAGCCTGTTTAGCATTAAACACATCAATTATCCGCTGCTCTTCTTCCATACTGAGTACGGTTTTCTGATTCTTTCCATCTTTAACTTTCTGCCCCAGATTGGAAGCATCAACTAGTACAACATTACCTTTATTACTGCCATCAATAAATAAAATTGACACATTGGTACCCGTAGTGGCGAAGATATTGCTGGGCATGGAAACCACACCCGCCAGCATTTTGTTATCCACCAGTTTCTGGCGAATCTTTTTGTCAATGCCCGACTGGGCTGTAATAAAGCCTGTTGGTACAACTACTGCGGCCTTGCCGCCCGGTTTCAGTGAGTAAATAATGTGCTGCAAAAATAGCTGGTAGATAGCCATTTTATCTTTTGCTTTGGCTGGCTCTTTGGGGATTCCAGCAAAGAAACGTTCCTTGTTCTCCTTGCTGTCCAGCTCATCCCGAAAGTCACTGAAATCCATTTTAAATGGCGGGTTGGATACAATAAAATCAAAGTGCTTTAAGGCTTTGCCATCCTTATGATAGGGATGCAGCATGGTGTTGCCCTGAATCAC
>JALSUJ010000627.1:4345-5010 GCA_027071355.1 Gammaproteobacteria bacterium
AACCAGATTGTTCAAGATCAGATTCAATCGCAGCAGGTTTGACGACTTTTGTGAAATATCCTGGGTATAAATGCTACAGCGATTTTCCCCAATAGCATGTGCCACATTCATTAACAGTGTGCCGGAACCCGCTGACGGGTCATAACAACTGACATTTTTGATTTTCCCCTGCTGTTCTTTTGGCACCAGAATGGCGGCCATAATACGGGCAACGGCATGTGGGGTGTAATATTCGGCATACTTACCACCGCTGTTGCTGTTGTAGTCTTTAATCAGGTATTCAAAGATGGTGGCGTAGAAATCAAATTTCTGGGTAAAGATATGCTCAAAACTGAATTCCACCAGTTTATTGATTATTGCACGGCAAAAATCATCACGTTTTGATTCATCGGCAATGTATTCACTGAGGCGATCAAACAGCACTACCTTGGCGCCACCATCGGTCTTAACGGCAAACACATCATTATTGGTGATGGCAATGTCACGTAAGGTATCATCAAATAATTTGGCGAAATCTGACTTGTTTTGCTGGCTGAATAAATACGCAATAAAGTGTGCCGGTTTTAATCGGGCGGTATCTGCCCCCATTTGCAGTTGCAGCATTTCCAGCGCTTCTTCACTCATGGAGGTGAGTGCTTCTTCCCATTTATCGGCTTTGGCTATAT
>JALSUJ010000628.1 GCA_027071355.1 Gammaproteobacteria bacterium
CTTTATTTGGACGTTTTTCGAGTAGCGGAGCGCGCGGAGGTAGAAAAGGATGCGAGAGACTTTATTTTGCCGTTGAATATGCATACGTAATGATCAAAGGTCTACTGGCTTTACGGCATAACCAGGGGTTTTTGAGGTATTTTCATAATACTTCGTGGATGTTTGTTGAGCAGGGAGTTAAAATAGTATCCTCGCTTTTTGTGGGTATTTATGTCGCGCGCTATTTAGGTCCAGAAGGATTTGGGGTGTTAAGTTATGCGATTGCAGTTGTTGGCATTTTTATGGCGCTATCAAGGTTAGGAATGGAATCAATTCTAGTGCGTGAGCTTGTGTCTCATCCAGAGCAAAGGAGGCAGTATTTAGGGACGTCTTTTGGCCTTATGCTGATTTCTGCAGTAGTATGTATGTTCTCTGTAGGTGCTATAGTTACCTGGTTTGAAGCCGATCTACAAGTAAGGCTATATATTGTAATCATCTCTATAGGCTTGTTGTTTCAAAGTTTTCTCGTCATAGACTATGCGTTTCAATCACAAATTAAAGCGAAATACTCATCGGTTTCTAAAAGCATTTCGCTAATTATCAGTTCAGGTATAAAAATATATTTTGTCCTTATTCAAGCTGATTTGCTTTTGTTTGTTATTGCTTATGCACTGGATCAGGCTTTAATTGCATTGTCATTAGTGACTCTGCATATAAAAATGAGGCAGCCGAACTTTCTATTTTCTTTTGATATTCGCCTTGTTAAACCATTATTAAAAAGTTCCTGGCCAATGGTTGTATCGGCTGTAGCGATAATGCTTTATATGCGAGTTGATCAAATAATGATTGAGAATATCTTGAATTCTGAGCAGCTGGGTCTGTATGCTGCTATGACAAGGATATATGAAGGCTGGGTTATGGTTCCCGTTATTTTATGTGCCTCTCTTTTGCCTGCAATTGTTAAATCAAAGGACTTGCCGGGAGAGCAGTATGAAAAAAGATTAACGTACTTGTTTGCGGCAGTATTCTGGTCCAGTACACTTGTGGCCGTTTTTACAACTATATTCAGGGAAGAAACTGTAAGGTACACTTTTGGGGATGAGTATGTGGCCGCGAGTTCAGTGTTAGTAATTATAATGTGGTCTGCTGCGTTTGCTGCTCTTGGCTCGGTTACGCTCCGATACTTGGTTGCTGAAAAAATGGAAAAGAAAATAATATATCGCACCACGACGGCTTTGATTATTAATATCGTATTAAATTTAGTTTTAATACCCGTTTATGGAATAGAGGGCGCAGCTATTGCAACCTTGATATGTATAATAACCGCCAACTATTTAATTGATTTCTTTGATGCTGATTTGAAGCGCTTGGTTAGTATAAAAAATCAAGTAATTTGGTTGGGCTTGTTCTCTATTATAAATACTAAGAAAATACATGACTAATTTATTAGATTGTACGCTTCGTGATGGTGGTTATTATAATAACTGGGACTTTACGCCCCAGCTTATTTCAGATTATTTGAATGCCATGCAGTCTCTTAATGTTGATTATATCGAAATGGGCTTCCGCTCTTTGAACAATAATGGCTTCAAAGGGGGGTGCGCATATAGTACGGATCATTTTCTGAATTCTTTATCTATCCCCTTAGAGCTTAAAGATAAGATAGGAGTCATGGTTAATGCATCTGAGATTATTAATTATGATAAGGGAATGGAGGCAGTATTAGGCAAGCTTTTTTTACCTGAATCTGAATCTGTTGTAAGTTTGGTGCGTATCGCCTGTCATGTTTATGAGTTTGAGCAGGTGTTGCCTGCGGTTGGCTGGCTTAAAAAACAGGGGTATAAGGTTGGTGTTAACCTGATGCAGGTGGCTGATCGAGATTTAGAAGAAATTACAAGGCTTGCTTCGCTCGCTAATAAGTATTCAAGTTCGATTGATGTTCTGTATTTTGCTGATAGCATGGGGAGCTTGAATCCGTCTCAGACAAGGAAAATTATAAGTGCATTAAAACTGGGTTGGTCAGGTGAAATAGGTATACATACGCACGATAATATGGGGCAAGCGCTGGAGAATTCTATATGCGCTGCTGAAGCAGGTGTTGCATGGATTGACGGAACAGTTACTGGCATGGGGCGTGGTGCGGGTAATGCCAAGATTGAATATTTAGCTATTGAGCTAGAGCCTTATAGGAGAAGACAACAAAATATAACAAAATTGCTTGAAATTATACGAACTCGTTTTAAACCGCTTCAGGAACAGTATGGCTGGGGAAGTAACCCATATTATTACCTGGCTGGAAAATACGCCATACACCCTTCTTATATACAGGAAATGATAAACGATAGTCGATATAATGAAGAAGATATACTGAATGTTATTGAGCATTTGAAAGGTGAGGGAGGAAAGAAGTTTAGTATTGATACTTTAGATGCGGCACGTCACTTTTACATTGGTGAATCGTGTGGGAGTTGGTATCCGCAAAAGCAAATAAAGGGGAAAGAGGTATTGATACTGGGAGCAGGTCCAGGCGTTAAAAAATATCATCAAGCTATTGAGGCTTATATCCAGAATAATAAGCCCTATGTGATAGCATTAAATACACAGCAGAATATAAAGGAATCCCTGATAGATGTGCGAGCCGCATGTCATCCAGTGAGGTTACTGGCAGATTGCCAGGACTATTTAAAAAAACCACAGCCTCTAGTGACACCCGCCTCAGTTTTGCCGCTAGATCTACGGCAGGAGCTTAAATCAAAAACATTATTAGACTTCGGTTTAAGTGTGCAGCCTAATGCATTTTCATTCGGTCAAACACACTGTATATTGCCAGCACCTGTTGTAATTGCTTATGCACTTGCGATTGCCTCAAGTGGACAGGCGTCGCGAATTCTTCTTGCTGGTTTTGATGGATATGCAGCGGATGATCCTCGTAGGCATGAAACTGATTCCATCTTTCAGGTATATCAGGCGACAGATTCACATGTGCCTATATTGGCCATAACGCCTACATTGTACGATATTCCAGCGGCATCAATATACGGTCTTTAGACTCGAGTATAATTATGAAATCAATTGTTGTTATACCCGCACGTTACAAATCATCTCGATTTCCAGGTAAGCCATTAGTGTCTTTGCTGGGTAAACCAATGATATTATGGGTTGCTGAATTGAGCGCAAAAGCAGTGGGTAGTGAATTTGTTTATGTTGCAACTGATGACCAGCGCATTGCTAATGTCGTGAAAAATTCAGGGTACCAGGTTGTAATGACTTCTAATAATGCTTTAACTGGCACGGATCGTTTGGCAGAAGTTGCAGATAAAATTGAAGCGGATATATATATAAATGTTCAGGGTGATGAGCCATTGGTTGATCCAGAAGATATAAAAAAAATTATTGAAGAAAAGAAAAAGTTTCCTGATAAAGTAATTAACGGTTATGCATGTCTGGATAAAAATGAAAATCCAGATAATATAAATATCCCAAAAGTAATTTTTACTGAAGATAAAAAAATGGTTTATATGTCACGTAAGGCGCTGCCCGGATATAAGGACTTAAAGAATGCTCCTGATGTTTTTTACAAGCAGGTATGTATATATGCTTTTAGCAGAAGGCAACTGAAACAATATCGTCAATATGGACATAAAAGCGCTCTTGAAAAATCTGAAGATATTGAAATATTAAGATTTATGGAGTGGGGACAGGATATTTATATGGTTGAAACGGCGCCTTCAACTTTTGCTGTAGATGTTCCTGAAGATGTTGAAATGGTTGAATGTGGGTTGAGAAGCATGTTAGGTTATTCGTAGGGATGAATGACCTATATGCGTTTCTATTGACTTTAATATGATAAATAAATGGTTATCAATTATTCTGTCGCCAATTATATTTTTGGTTGTTTATGATGTGATTTTTAACTATATACCAATGTATCAAGGACATGGCACACTTCCAATAGAATTTGTTTTTTTTATGGCCTTTTTGGATTTAACTCTATTGGGTACCTTGTTGTGGTTTTATCAAGCGTCTAAAAAATATTTTAATAATGGAGCTGTTTTTTTTCTTAGTGCAAATAGATATGGTGTGAGGCTTAGTAGGCAAGGTTATATAATATTAGTTGCATCAGCTTTTGTTTTGTTTTTTTATTTAATATACAACGTGTTTGGTAATTTCGATATTTCAAATATTTATAAATATAATCAAAGATTTTATTCCCAGTCTAAAGTGGGAACATCATGGGTTTTTTTCTTTTTGTACGCATTTGTTTTTGTGGCGCTATTTGATATCTATCTTCATGGTTTTACAAGGTTTAAAATATATTGTGTTCTGATATTAATTCTTATAAATGCTGCAACAGGAGGGAGGGGGAATGTAATTACATATTTACTGCTATTTGTAATAATATATGGAGTAACTTGGAGAGGTAAGAATGTAGTATATATGACTATGCTTGTTGTGTTTCTAATGTCTTTTACGTTCCTATATAATACATTGTCCCGAAGTGGGGCTGAAAATTTATCTGGTTATTTAGAGAGTAAATCTAGTGTTGCTGATCTAAATCAGGTTCATGCCATTGAGGATTCTTTTATTTACTGGCAGGATAACGGAGCCTGTTATACATGCTTTGTAGAGGATTTGAAATATTTCTTTATTCCAAGGCTACTTTTTCCAGGTAAACCAATATCCAATGCAGAAACAAGAACAGTTTATCCTGATGTTGCAGCTATAGGGTCGACTTATACTTTTGGAATATATGGGAGTTCGCTACTGAATCTAGGGGTTTTATCGTTTTTATTTATTCCAGCTTTCTATTTCATTTATTCGTATATGTATTTCCATTCTTTGTATTCAAGACATAAATCTTTTTTGAATTATTTTTTTATTTATTGTGGCGTTAATGCTGTGCAATTTGTTAGAGGTGGTGTTTTTGATGTTAGGCTGATTAGGCTTTTTGTTACTTTTGCATTGGCGTATTTTTTGTATAGGTCTATATTGATTTTTTTTGGGGTTAGAGTTTTTCCGGTCTATAAAAAGCATGCATAATACTTAACAAGTTTCTCTAGTTATAAAAGAGTTTTTCATTATTTTCACTATGGTATATCTGCTTTTGTTTTATGTATTAGTTTTGCGAAAAGAATGAAGAAAATAAAGTGGTTTTAAATGCTATAGATGTGCATTTATCGACGAAGAATTATGCACATATACTAGAGATTATATTTTTACTATGAGATCTTCATTTTTTGGATGTTTATTTGGAAGGAATAGGTTTCTTTGCTGTTGACATAGTTTAGATGTCTACTGTGGCTGAGTCTGTATAGGATACGGGATGGGGTTAGCCTTCGATATAAGAGTTTAAAATTTCTATTATGGTTTATTTGAATAGATATATTTCCTTTATATTTGATTGCGATGGAGTTGTGCTGAACTCTAATAAGGTGAAAACTGAGGCTTTTTATCAGACGACTAGATCTTATGGTGAAGGTTATGCGGAGGCGTTGGTTCGATATCATGTTCAGAATGGCGGGGTATCTCGATATAAAAAATTTGAATACTTTATTGTCAATATTCTTAAACAGGAAATTGATAGAGATGAAATGAATCATCTGCTTGGGGCTTTTTCTAAAAATGTTAAAAGTGGTCTTATGGAATGTGAAATCGCCGATGGGCTAGATGAGTTTCGTTATATTACTGCTGATTCGAGATGGTGTATTGTATCAGGTGGGGATCAGGAAGAACTACGAGAGATATTTGTAGAGAGAAAAATTGATTATCTTTTTGACGGAGGAATTTTTGGTAGCCCGGAAACAAAGGAGACTATATTGGCCCGTGAAATTAGTTCAGGGAATATAAAAAAACCGGGGCTTTTTATTGGTGATAGCAAATATGATTATCAGGCTGCTGATGGAGCTGATTTAGATTTTATTTTTTTGAGTAAGTGGAGTGAATTTAAAAATTACAAGTCTTTTTTTATGGATAAAGATATTGATGTTGCTACCGATATAAAAAACATATTATCTATGAGGCGGGGGATTTGAACCAAGTTAATAAAAATACGGGCATTTATTCTGAAGAGTTTGTTAATTCACTAAATAAAAAAGCTGATAAAGTGGTTTGGCGATCTGACTATATAAATGAAATATTCATGCATTTTTTTTTGAAAATAGAGGAAAATATTGCATCTATTAAGTTTAATGGTTTGAATAATATAGAGGAGAAGGCTTTTACTGTAGCCTGGTCTAATAATATTGCGGCTATAAAAATATCAGGTATGTGTCTGCATAGTAAAATCAGAATTGCATACAATGTAGTCAATATAATGCTTTATGTATATTCTTTAATGGCTGTAATTTTTTTAATGTTTATGTTGCCGGTTATCATTTTAATTAAACGAGAAAATAAAGGCAAATCGGATTCTACTGCGTTTTCTATTATTCGTTCACCTGCGTCGTATAATAAAATGAAATTTCTTGAGGAGGAGAATCTGGTTGATTTTTATTTCGATGATGCTCTTAAGCAGCAAACATCTAAGTCCAGTATGTATTCATATGGGACAAGAATACGGTCTCTTAATGCATTATTAATAGTTCCATTTATTTCGATCAGAGATTTTTTCTTGGTTACTATGGATTCAATAGCTCTCATAGGCTGGCAGCATTCGGGCTATGTTATGTTATATTTTTCGAGTAGGATTGTGCACAAAGCATCTTTTGAGTATTTTTTCAATCTACTGCTGAGAGGGAATAAGCAATCAATATATTATACAGGTAATAAAGAGGATCGATTTGCTGTTCTTGAGATGAGGCTTTGTAAAAAATACAATATGAGATCTATTTGCATACCGCATGGCATTGAGTATTCTTTCAAAGTTCCGGCTGGTTTAGTCGGTGACATTTTTTATTGTACGACTAGTCATGCTCAAAAGCACTTATCTCAGTTGTATGGCGTTTCTGATAAGTTTGTGTATTCCAAAGAAATAGCATTTAAAATGTTTTCTCGTGGAATAGCTGAAACTGATAGAAGCAAGATTGTTTTTTTTCCTGAATCAAGAGAACCGGAAAAAAACTTGAGAATACTTGAGGTATTGATAAATTCCGGATTTTTGATTTACGTTAAGTTGCATATTAAAGACAATCCAGATAACTATATTAAATATTCAGATAAATTTTTATATATAGATGACTTTGATAAAGCTATTTCTAATAGTATATGCCTGGCTAGAAAATCAACGGTATTAGTGGAAGCTGTATATAATAATTCCCTTTCTATTGCTGTACTTACGGATTCTAAAGATCGTGGATATGTTGAGTATATGTTGCCATCACTTACTGATAATAAAATTATACGTGCCTACACATTTGATAAGTTAGTAAGCATGCTTAATGATGTTGTAAAGGATAATGTTGGTAATAAACCTATGCAGGATGAATAGAGTGGATTTAAGAGTAAATTAAATGTTTAAAAATAAAAAACTGTTAATTACTGGTGGAACAGGATCTTTTGGTAATGCTGTTCTTAAGCGATTTTTGGATACTGATATTGCGGAGATTCGTATATTTAGTCGAGATGAGAAAAAACAGGATGATATGCGTAAGCATTATGCTAATCCCAAGCTGAAATTTTATATAGGAGACGTTCGTGATTTTTCGGGTATTCTGAATGCAACACGTGGAGTGGATTATCTGTTTCATGGTGCTGCTCTAAAACAGGTTCCTTCCTGCGAGTTCCATCCTATTGAAGCTGTTAAAACGAATATAATTGGTACTGAAAATGTACTTGAAGCAGCTATTCAGAATGAATTAAGGCGAGTCGTATGTTTAAGTACTGACAAGGCTGTTTATCCAATTAACGCAATGGGGATATCCAAGGCCATGATGGAAAAGGTTATGGTTGCTAAATCCAGAAATCTTGATGAAAAAAAAACAGTTATATGCGGTACTCGATACGGTAATGTTATGGCCTCGCGCGGTTCTGTAATACCTCTTTTTGTGGATCAAATAATGAATAACCAGCCATTAACTATTACTGATCCCAATATGACACGTTTTATGATGTCACTAGAAGATTCTGTTGATTTAGTTCTCCATGCATTTGAGCATGGAAATAATGGAGATCTTTTTGTGCAAAAGGCTCCAGCTGCAACAGTTGATGTGTTGGCGAAAGCGTTGCTTGCTCTATTCGATAAGCATGATTATCCAGTCCGTTGTATTGGTACCCGTCATGGTGAGAAACTATATGAAGCCTTATTAAGTCGTGAAGAAATGGTTTGTGCTGAGGATATGGGAGGATATTATCGTATACCCCCAGATTTGCGTGACTTAAATTATGCTAAGTTTGTTGAAGAAGGTGAAGAAGAGATATCAGTTACTGAAGACTATAACTCACATAATACTAAACGATTAGATGTTGATGAGATGCAGCAATTACTGCTCAAGCTTGATTATATTCGATCAATTCAGTCTGGTAAGCCAGCTGAGCTGGAAGGATAATTATGAAAGTGCTTATTACTGGTGCCAATGGTTTTCTTGGGAAAAACCTGGATTCACATTTGTATGAAAGACAGGATGTTGATGTCCTGAAATTTACTCATGCTGATTCACCTGCTGACTTGCCAGAGTTGGTAGAGAAGGTAGACTTTATTTTTCATTTTGCGGGCGTTAATCGTCCAGAAGAGCCCCATGAATTTCAGGTTGGTAATACTGATCTGACCAATCTATTGTGTGATGCAATAGAAGCTAGTGGGAGAAAAATCCCTGTTCTGTATACATCATCTACACAGGCTGTTTTAGATAACCCTTATGGTAATAGCAAGCTGGCAGCTGAACTCGTATTGCAGGACCTTATGAAAAGGCAGGGGACAAAAGTCTACCTGTTTCGTTTGCCAAATGTTTTTGGAAAGTGGTCACGCCCTAATTATAATTCTGTTGTTGCGACATTTTGCCATAATATATCACGTGGTTTACCTGTACAGATTAATAACGCTGATGCTTCTATTTCACTAGTATACATTGATGATGTAATTGCTCGCTTTATAGCTCTTATGGATGGGTTTAAAACAGATGATGTCTTTATTAATGTGGAGCCAGAGTACAGTATCACGATAGGTAAGTTGGCTGATCAATTATACGCTTTTCGAGATAGTCGAGAAAACCTTGTTACTGAGCCAGTTGGGTCTGGTCTGACTCGTGCATTATATGCTACATACCTAAGTTATATACCTCCCGAATCCTTCGCATACGAAATACCAAAACATGGGGACTCGAGAGGTGATTTTGTTGAAATGCTAAAAACTATTGATTCTGGTCAATTTTCCTTCTTTACTGCCCATCCGGGTATTACAAGGGGAGGGCATTATCACCATTCAAAAACTGAAAAATTTCTTGTGATTAGAGGTGAGGCAAAATTCCGTTTTAGCCATGTTATTACGGGTGAATTTTGTGAATTATTTACCAATGGTGAGAAATCGCAAATAGTAGAGACTGTGCCTGGCTGGACACATGATATTACCAATATTGGTAAAGAAGAAATGATTGTTATGTTATGGGCAAACGAAGTTTTTGATCGTGATCATCCTGATACTTACGCCAGGCCTTTAATTAAGAATTAGTAAGATAAGTTGGGCAATTTTATTAATTGTTTATCAAAATTATAATAATCAGTGTTTGGATAGATGTGGTTTCCTTTAGAGATTTAATATGAAAAAAATGAAAGTTGTAACAGTGGTAGGTACCAGACCAGAAATCATTCGTTTAGCCTGTGTTATGACAAAATTGGATCAATATTGCGATCATGTTCTGATACATACAGGGCAAAACTATGACTATGAGCTGAATGAAATATTTTTTAATGATTTAGGGATCCGTAAACCTGATTATTTTCTTAATGCTGCTGGCTCTAATGGAGCAGAGACAATCGGCAATGTTATTATCGCTGTAGATAAAGTGCTTGAAGTTGTTCAGCCTGAAGCATTGCTTGTGTTAGGGGATACTAATAGCTGTATGGCTGTTATTCCTGCGAAAAGGCGTAAAATACCTACATTTCATATGGAGGCCGGTAATCGTTGTTATGATATGCGAGTGCCTGAAGAGATCAATCGCCGTATTGTTGATCATACAGCAGATGTGAATCTGACTTACAGTGCGATTGCGCGAGATTACTTACTTGCGGAAGGCTTGTCACCAGATATGGTGATAAAAACAGGTAGTCCAATGTTTGAAGTATTAGATAAGTATAGGCGGGGTATTGAAGATTCAGATATATTGAAAGTTTTACAGTTAAATGAATATGAGTTTTTCGTAGTAAGTTTTCATCGTGAAGAAAATATAGATTCAGATAAGAATTTTGTGAAATTTATAGAGATGCTTAATTCTATTGCAGAAACATACCGATTGCCCATAATAATGTCGACCCACCCCAGAACGCAAAAACGGATAGATGAAATGGATGTGTTATTTAATCCATTAATTAAATTATTAAAGCCGTTAGGGTTTAAAGATTATAATAAGCTGCAGATTTCAGCAAAAGCTGTTCTATCTGATAGCGGTACAATAAATGAGGAGTCTTCAGTTATGAATTTTCCTGCATTAAATATTCGTGAAGCTCATGAAAGGCCAGAGGGTATGGAAGAGGCGGCTGTTATGATGGTGGGGATTAATTCCGAGAGAGTATTGCAAGGGCTTCATATTTTAGAGAATCAGAATAGAGGTGAGCAACGTAGTTTACAGCTGGTGGCTGACTATGATGTGCCTAATGTTTCGGAAAAGGTAGTCCGTATTATTCATAGCTATAGAGATTATGTAAATCGTGTTGTCTGGAAAAAATACTAACAATGAAGCTTTTGTTTATAAGTCAGTTGTTTGATCCTGAATATTCAATAAAGGGGTTGAGCTTTTTACAAGGTATAAATAAATCAGGTTTTGATATTGATGTAATAACTACTTTTCCAAATTATCCGACGGGTAAGATTTATCCTGGATATAAGAAAAAGCTTTGGCAAGTTGAAAATCATGATGGGGTAAGAATTATAAGAGTGTATTCATATATATCTCATTCCCGCTCAAAGCTTTCTCGTGCATTATCATATTTGACTTTTATGTTTTTTGCATTATTTGCTTCGCTATTTATAAAAAGAGCTGATGTAATATATGCTTATCACCCTCAGTTAACAACTGGTTTGGTTGCATGGATAGTGAAGTGCTTTAAAAAAACCCCATATATAACGGATGTACAGGATCTTTGGCCAGATGCGCTTATAGCGACGGGTCTTGCCAAAAAAGGAATCTTGTATCAGTTTATTAATAGCTTCTGCCAATTTATTTATAGTAAATCAGATCATGTAATTGTTTTGTCAAAAGGTTACAGAGATGCGCTGATTAAAAGAGGGGTGCCAGCTAATAAAATTAGTTTTATTTATAATTGGAGTAGTGACAGCTCTTTGGTTAATAATCCTGTTAATGTTCTGTCTTTCTTAGATAAATATGAAAGTAAATTTATGTATGCTGGTAATCTTGGTTCTGCTCAGAACTTAAAGTCAATCATAGCGGCATTCTCAAATATTAAAGATAACTCGGCATGCTTGGTTTTAGTTGGCTCTGGAGTTGAAGAAGTTATGTTAAAAAAATACTCAGAGTCTTTAGATGTAAAAAACATATATTTTATAGGTTATGTATCATCGGGAGAAATTAAGCAATATTTGCAGGCTGCAGATGTTTTAGTTGTGCATCTTAAAAATGAGGACTTGTTTAAAATTACAATTCCTTCAAAAGTTCAGTCATCATTAAGTGTCGGGAAACCCATATTAATGGCTGTTGGTGGTGAAGCTAACGAAATTGTAGAAGAAGCAGGTGCAGGAATTTGTGCGTTGCCAGAAGATGAGGAAAGTTTATTGGCTGCAATTAAAGAAATGTTAAGCCGGCGCGAAGAGTGGGGCGAAATGGGAGCTAGAGGTAAGAGTTTTTATAACGATAATATGTCTCAAGAACTTGCTGTTGAAAAGATTTCTCTTTTGCTAAGTAAATTATGAATTGGTTAGGTGATTAAGACAGGTGTTATGAATAAATATAGATTGAAAATAAGGAATGCTGTAAAAGATGATCTGTCTACAGTGATTAAGGTTCATGCACTTGCTTTTCCTGGATTCTTTTTAACTTATATGGGTTATGGTTTTTTGAAAGAGATGTATTCCGGCTATTTGACTCATCCAAGTGGTATATTTCTGGTGGCTGTTTATGATGGTGAATTGGTCGGTTTTGTGACTGGCACAACATCTCCAGGTCTTTTCTTTACTGAACTAAGGAGAAAACGAGCCTTTTTCTTCCTATTATATGCTTTGCCTGGTTTACTAAGAAGACCTTTTCTAGTTGTGAAAAAACTCTTTTCAGCTATGTTTTATCACGGGGATAAGCCAGCTGAAATTAAAAATAGTGCATTGATAAGTAGCATAGGTGTTGCACCCAATATGCAGGGTAAATCAGTTGGTAAGAAGTTATTAGAACGTTTTGAAGAACAGGTCTTTTCTAATGGGGTTGAATCTATTTACCTTATTACAGATGAATCAAATAATGATTATGTTAGAAAATTTTATTCTAGAAATCACTATGATATTGAATCAAGGTTTACTCAAAATACAGGACGAACGATGTTACGATACATAAAAAGGCGATAGGGGTTAATGGAATTGAAAAAAAATAATTTTTTGCCTTTTGCTGTGCCAGATATAGGTAGCGAAGAGATTAATGAAGTAGTCGATTCACTTCAATCTGGCTGGGTAACTACAGGGCCGAAAACTAAAAAATTCGAAAAAAATTTTTCAGACTTTATTGGTGGTGTTGAGGCGATATCTGTGAATTCAGCTACTGCTGGATTACATCTTGCTCTTGAAGCTGTGGGAGTCGGTGCCGGTGATGAGGTGATAACGACTGCTTATACCTTTACTGCGACTGCAGAAGTTATTAGGTATCTTGGGGCTGATCCTGTTTTTGTAGATATCGATCCTGAAACTCTTAATATTGACGCTTCAAAAATAGAAAAAAAAATATCACCGCGTACTAAAGCAATTATACCGGTGCATTTTGCTGGTTTAGCATGTGATATGGATACAATACTTGAGATTGCGGGTAAATATAATTTAAGAGTTATTGAAGATGCAGCTCATGCATTACCATCTAAGTATAATAATAAGTTAATTGGTTTGTTGAACAGTGATGTTACAGTTTATAGTTTTTATGCTACTAAAACTATTACAACGGGTGAAGGAGGCATGATTGTTACACGAAATGCTGAAATTGCTGAACGTTGCAGGATTATGAGGTTGCATGGTATTAGTCGAGATGCTTTTGATCGGTATCAGTCAAAAAAGCCTTCCTGGCATTATGAGGTGGTCGCCCCCGGTTATAAATATAATATGACTGATATAGCTGCTTCAATAGGAATCCATCAGCTAAATAAAGCTAATAAATTTCAGTCTCGTCGTCAGGAAATTGCTGCTTATTATGATCAGAATCTATCGAATTTACCTGTAATATTGCCACCCCATGCCCCTACGAATGATTTGCACTCATGGCATCTGTATGTGATCCGCTTAACAGGTGAATCTGGTGTGGCTCGTGATGACTTTATCCAATCAATGTCTGATAAAGGAATTGGTTGCAGCGTTCATTTTATTCCACTTCATCTTCACCCTTATTGGCGTGATACTTATCATCTTAAAGCAGAGGATTATCCAAAGTCTCTTCTGACTTATGAGTCAGCAGTTAGCCTTCCACTATATACAAAAATGACTGATGAAGATGCAAGTAGAGTTGTTTTTGCTGTAAAAGAAGTGTTAAGTGTTTAATGATATTGAAGCGTATATTTGATCTTTGTTTTACCATTCCTGGTGTTTTGCTCCTTGTGCCTCTTTTTCTTATATTAGCTATCTGGATTAAAATGGATTCGCCCGGGCCCATATTCTTCAGGCAGGGGCGTGTAGGAAAAGGACGACGATTATTTAATGTATTTAAATTTCGTACAATGGTGACAAATGCAGAGCAGATTGGTACAAAAGTCACAGTTGGTAAGGATCCACGTATTACACGAAGTGGTAATTTTCTACGAAAGTATAAATTAGATGAATTGCCACAACTAATAAATGTCCTTAAAGGTGAAATGAGTCTGGTCGGGCCTCGCCCAGAGGTACCGGAGTATGTGAAATATTGGCCGGAGAATATAGCTGATATAGTGTTATCAGTACCACCAGGCATCACTGATTATGCCGCAATTGAATTTAGGAATGAGAACGAACTACTGGGAAAATCAGATGATCCCGTTGCAATGTATATTGAGAAAATAATACCTATAAAGCTCAATTACTATGTGAAGTATGTCAGAAAAAGAAATATACTGCTTGATGTATGGTTAGTAATTCGGACTATTAAAGTAATACTGTTTTAGTTTCGGGTGCTCTATAGTTATTTCTTCAACAATACAATCTAAAAAAGCAGTCATAATTTACTTTAATGATCTAGCGCTTGTCAGTACTAAAGGAATACTTAGAAAGTATGTATAAGAAATTAAATGAATTCTCTCGTGGTACAAGAAAAATCATGCTTGTTGCAATCGATATTGTTGCACTGCCAGCTGCTTTATGGGCAGCCTATGCTCTTAGGCTAGGTTCACTTTGGCCAGCATCTATTTCTAATGGCTTATGGTTGTTTGTGGCAGCTCCATTTGTAGCGATACCTATTTTTGTTCGCATGGGGCTTTATCGTGCAGCTCTGCGTTACGTTGGTATTAAAGTATTAATAACGATAGCTAAAGCTATTACGATAACAACACTGATATTGTTATCGCTCGTAGTCATGTTTCAAGTGCAGGGTGTACCACGCTCAACGTTTTTTGGTTTTTGGTTATTTGCTATGTTATTTATAGGTGGAAGCCGGTTATTTGTGCGTAGTTATATATATAACTATACGAAAAAAACAAAAAGTAAACAGTATGTTGCGATTTATGGTGCAGGCTCGGCTGGAGCAGAGTTGACTAAAGCCTTACAGTCTGGCTGGGAGTATGAGCCTGTTGTTTTGTTTGATGATGATCATGAAAAGCAGGGGATGGAAATTCATGGTGTGAAAGTTTATTCACGTGAAATGCTGCCTTCTTTAATGGAAAAATATAGGTTTTCTCTTGTCTTATTGGCAATGCCCAGCCTGTCCCCCAGGAAGCGACATAATATTCTTGAAAAACTTGAAAAGTATTCAGTTCATGTTCAGACTTTGCCAGGAATTACTGATCTGGTCTCGGGTAAAGCTAAACTGTCTGATATTAGAGAGGTAGATGCTGCTGATGTTCTTGGGCGAGATGTAGTCCCACCTATACCAGAGCTTATTGAAAGGTGTATTCGCGGTAAAAATGTAATGGTGACTGGAGCAGGGGGATCGATTGGTTCTGAGCTTTGTCGTCAAATTGCAGACTTTGGTGCAAATCGATTAGTGTTATTTGAGCAATCTGAATATGCATTATATAAAATCGAAAAGGAACTGGAAACTTATAATCTGGATGTTGAAGTCATACCTATATTAGGTTCTGTTACACATACTCGTCGTGTAGAAACAGTATTAAAAAGTTTTGAAGTGCATACTGTATATCATGCAGCTGCTTATAAGCATGTTCCCCTGGTTGAACAAAACCCAATTGAAGGATTACAGAATAATGTCTTTGGTACTTGGCGTACTGCTGAGGCTGCCAAGGCTTGTGGTGTTGAAACATTTGTTTTGGTGTCCACTGATAAGGCTGTGCGACCAACAAATATAATGGGTGCTACAAAACGATTTGCTGAACTGGTGCTGCAGGGCATGGCAGATGAGGCATGTAGTACCCGATATATAATGGTCCGCTTTGGCAATGTATTGGGCTCATCTGGTTCTGTTATTCCGCTATTTCGAGAGCAAATAAAAAATGGCGGTCCTATAACCGTTACTCATAAGGAAATCATCCGTTATTTTATGACGATACCTGAAGCAGCGCAGTTGGTTATACAGGCCGGTGCTTTAGGAGAAGGTGGTGATGTATTTGTGCTGGAAATGGGTGACCCTATTAAGATAAACGACCTTGCTCGGAGTATGATTCATTTAAGTGGCCTTGAAGTCTGTGACGATGAAAACCCAGATGGTGATATCGAAATTAAATATACTGGTTTACGACCAGGCGAGAAACTATATGAGGAGTTGTTAATTGGTGACAATGTAACAGGAACAGCTCATCCAAAAATTATGCGAGCCTCTGAAGAAAAGCTTTTCTGGGAACAGCTACTGGATTATAAAGAGCAGTTTGAAGATGCCAGAAACAATTTTGAGATAAAAAAAATCAAATGTCTGCTGGAGCAGGTAGTTAGTGGGTACAAGCCCGAAAAAGATATTGTCGATCCTGTATGGAATCGGTCTTCCTTAAATAAGACTGATCCTAAACCTTTAGTGGTAAGTGATACAAAGTCTGTGCACTAAGCTAGATATTTTTCCAATATTCCCTTAGTCAGCGTTATTAGAATACCATATATCACGTAGTTTCTTAACTTACTTTGAAGTAATGACTCTTGTCTTGCTTTTAAAGCGAGTAAGCGACGTTTAAATAAAGTCATTTCCAGCTATTTACTGAAAGCAGGAATCAAGGTAGAATCTGCTGCTCAAAATTTGGGGCTATAGCTCAGCTGGGAGAGCGCAACACTGGCAGTGTTGAGGTCAGCGGTTCGATCCCGCTTAGCTCCACCAATTTTCAAAAATCAGGCTTTGCCTGATTTTTGCGTTTTTACAGGGTGATAATGGGTGATTGTCGTTCTGCTTGTGTCTTATCTTCATTCTGGAGGCGTCTGTGCAGTTCTGTACAGGTCTTCCACGGCCTGTATTTCATTAAGGAATTCATTGATGTGGCCAAATCTGTGACCGGCAGTGATTTTAAGGTGGTGATGGGTGAGCGGCGTGATGGTGATCCGGCGCGTCTGGTGGCTGATTCCACATTGCTGCAAAAAGAGCTGGGATGGAAACCCCAGTATGCGGATCTTGAGACGATTATTCGCCATGCCTGGGAGTGGGAGGAGAAGGCGGATTTGTGGGCAATGCCGGTAAGTTAAGTTTTTTGTAGGGTGGATCAAACGCAGTGGATCCACCAATGTACAGGTATAACGGTGGATCCGCTGCGCTTGATCCACCCTACTTAACAGCTAAAATGGCTTAACTTGCTGGCATTGGATATGTTAGTTGAAAGTTATAACTTATAACTTTTTACAAAAAAAGCTAAAATACCCACCCCATTATTCCCAAATCCCAGGATCAACTACATGAGCCTCGAAGGTTCCAAACCCGTTAATTTTATCCGTCACATAATCGATGCGGACATTGCTGCCAATAAAAATGGCGGCAAGGTTGTCACCCGTTTTCCCCCTGAGCCGAATGGCTTTTTGCATATCGGTCATGCCAAGTCGATTGTGCTGAATTTTGGTATTGCCGAGGATTATCAGGGCCAGTGTCATTTGCGCTTTGATGATACCAACCCCCTTAAGGAGGATGTGGATTTTGTGCATGCCATTGAGGATGATGTGAAATGGTTGGGTTA
>JALSUJ010000629.1 GCA_027071355.1 Gammaproteobacteria bacterium
TCCCACAAGAATAAAGGATATACCCAGAACGCCTGCAAATATTGCCAGTGCCGGCCACTTGATAACCTTCCTTAATATTAACATTTCAGGTAGAGATAAGGCTGCCACACTCATCATTAAAGAAAGCGTGGTTCCTATGGCAACCCCTTTGGTCAGCATGGCCTCAGCCACAGGGATAATGCCTGTGGCATTGGAATAAAGTGGAATACCAAGAACAACAGCCATAGGGACATCATACCAGTTGCCGCTGGCCAGATGTTCCGACACCCAGCTTTCTGGAACAAAGCCATGGAACAGAGCACCCACTGCAATACCAATGAAGACCCATTTCCAGATCCGCCCGAGAATTTCCTTTACCTCGGATATTGCATAATCATGACGTCCTTTTAAAGAACTCTCCTGCTGAGGTAAATTGGCCTGTCCCATATGTATTTTCCATACATAATCTTCTACCCAGCGTTCGGGTTTAAACCACTGCATGATAATACCACCAAACCAGGCTACAATTAAACCGGCCAGGACATATAATGCCGCCAGTTTCCAGCCAAGAATGCCCACCAGAATAACTACGGCTACCTCATTAATCATGGGGGAGGCGATTAAAAAAGAAAAGGTTACTCCCAGGGGTATACCGGCCTCAACAAAACCAATAAACAGGGGCACTGAAGAACAGGAGCAAAAAGGTGTGATGGCTCCCAGGGTAACCGCCAGTCCTCGGGCCTGCCAGTCGGGACGATTACGCACATAGTCACGGACTTTTTCTGGTGAGAGCAGGGCTCTTAATAGTCCCATGATATAAATAATGATCACCAGCATCACAAAGATTTTACTGCTATCCATTACGAAAAAATGCAGAGCCGCTCCGGCATGTGAGGCGGGAGCCATTCCAAGGGTTTGATAAACCAGTATATTCGCCATCCAGTCAAACATAATTAAGCCGTTTTAGTTGCAGAAGATTTTAATTCAGGTAAAGCAAAGGATAATAATGCGGCTGCCAGTACAAAACCTGTCGACCACCAGAGACAGCCTTCCAGTCCCTGAGTCTGATAAGCCCAGCCGGATAAAACAGTACCGGCGAGTCGTCCACCGGCATTAGCCATATAATAAAAACCCACACTCATGGCTACTTTATCATGGTCAGAATAGGCCAGTATCAAATAAGAATGTACGGCTGAATTAATCGCAAATACCACTCCAAATAAGATCAGCCCGATGATTAATACGGCATCAGCCGGCCAGCCAACGTTGAGACCTATTGCAATCCCCAGTGGAAAAATCGCCAGTACAAATGCCCAGAAGCGTGCTGTACCACCCCCGGGACCCTGACCATGATGACTCTGGCGGATCAAATGTGGGGCACTGGCCTGAACAATGCCATAACCAATCACCCACAAAGCCAGAAAGCTGCCAATATCGGTTAAAGACCAGCCCAGTACATCATATAAAAATACCGGCAGTCCCACCACAAACCATACATCACGGGAACCAAACAAAAAGAATCGGGCAGCAGACAACCAGTTAATAGCTGCTACTTTAGAAAATACCTGAGTAAATTTAGGTTTGCTTTTCATCTTACCCACACCGGTAGGCAGCAGAACTATGGTTATCAGCATCACTATAAATAATGCGCCGGCCAGTACTGCCATAGCACCGCGAAAGCCAAGCCATTCCAGCAGTGCGGCACCAACAAAAAAACCACCGCCTTTAAGGGCATTTTTTGAACCGGTTAAAATTGCCACCCATTTAAATAAAGTCCGGTTTTCATTGCTGTCATTAGTCTTGCCCACCATTGTTTTAACCGTAGCTTTGGCAGACATTTTATTTAAATCTTTAGCAATACCGGAGATTGCCTGAGCGGCCATTACATAGGGAACGGTTAACCAGGCATCGGGAACCGTCAATAAGGCCAGGGCGATAACCTGTAGGGTCATACCAATATGCATGGTCAGGTTGAGACCGATGCGAGCGCCCAGCCAGCCGCCCACCAGGTTAGTGACAATGCCGAAGAATTCATAAAATAGAAACAGCATGGCCACTTCAAAGGGCGAATAACCTAATAAGTGAAAATACAGCACCACCAGCATACGGATGGCACCATCAGTTATGGTAAAAGCCCAGTAACCACCGGTAACTACCAGATAATTGCGAATACCCTGATCCATATTACTATAAACTCAGAGCAATTTTTCGGGTCAGTTCCATCATACGATTAACATAACCCCATTCATTATCATACCAGGCATAGATTTTTACCTGGGTATCATTGATCACCATAGTGGAAAGGGCATCCACAATAGATGAGCGTGGGTCATTCAAATAATCAACAGAAACCAGAGGTCGCTCTTCGTAACCTAAAATACCGTTTAACTCACCTTCTGCTGCTTCCTTAAAATAGCCATTAACTTCTTCAACGCTTACCGGACGATTAGCTTCAAAAACAAAATCAGTTAATGAGGCATTTAATAGAGGAATGCGTATAGCATGGCCATTAAGTTTACCCGTTAGTTCCGGGAAAATTTTGGTTATGGCCTTAGCTGAACCTGTAGAGGTAGGAATAAGTGATTGCCCACAAGCTCTGGCACGGCGCAAATCTTTGTGCCCTTTATCAACAATAGTCTGAGTATTGGTAATGTCATGAATGGTAGTCATACTGCCGTGTTTAATACCAATTTTTTCATGCATCACTTTAATAACCGGTGCCAGACAATTGGTGGTACAGGAAGCAGAGGTGACCAGGTGGTTTACCTCAGGATCATATCGATCATCATTAATACCATAAACAATATTTAAGGCACCTTGTGTTGGTGCAGCCACAATAACTTTTTTGACCCCTTGATCAAAATAGTTCTGCAAAGTATCGGCTTTTTTATGATGCTTACCGGTAGCCTCAATCACAATATCACAATCTGACCAGTCGGTGTCTTCAATAGCGGTGTTTGATGAATAAGTCAGTGTTTGATCACCAATCAATATGGCGTCATCTGTTGCATCTGTATCATGAGCCCAGGTACCATGCACCGAATCAAACTTTAACAAATGGGCTGAACCTGTTGCGTCCGTAGCAATTTCATTCACCCGAACCACATCAAACTCAGACATATCCCAGCCCGCCCGTAAACCCAGACGCCCCATGCGTCCAAAACCATTAATTCCTACACGAATTGACATTTTTTTCCTTTTTAATTTTTTATCCATTCCCGAATTTTATCCGTGGCAGGTAAACCGCCGGCATGGACGACTTTCTCATCGACCACTACACCGGGTGTTGACATAACACCGTATGACATAATTTGTGCCATATCGGTGACTTTTTCCAGCTCAATATCTACACCTGCTTCCTGTGCGGCAATCTTTATTAGATTGGCGGTGGTTTCACAATTTTTACAGCCTGAGCCTAATACTTTAATGGTTTTCATTTCTAAGTCCTTGTGTTTTTTTTACTCGGGAGCCTGCTTCATACCAGTTTTTAGATCTATTAACTATTTTGACCACAGAAAGCATAACCGGTACTTCAATTAGCACACCAACCACTGTTGCCAGAGCCGCACCGGATTGAAAACCAAATAGTACAATGGCTGTGGCAACGGCCAGTTCAAAAAAGTTACTGGCACCAATCAGGGCTGAAGGGCCTGCTACGTTATGGGCTTCTCCCACCTGTCTGTTAAGAAAATACGCCAGGCCGGAGTTAAAATAAACCTGAATAAGAATGGGAACTGCCAGCATGGCAATAATGACTGGCTGAGCAATAATTTGCTCACCCTGAAAACCAAATAGCAGAACCAGGGTGGTTAGTAATGCTATTAGAGATAATGGCCCAAGTATTCTTAATGTTTGTTCCAGTCTGGAACTGTCACCCTTTCTAAGCAGCCAGTAACGCCAAAGTTGTGAGAATATAACGGGTAAAACTATATACAGGAATACCGAAAGAAAGAGGGTGTCCCAGGGGACGCTAATAGCTGATAGACCTAATAAAAGTCCAACAATTGGTGCAAAGGCAAAAATCATAATAAAATCATTTAAGGCGACCTGAGTCAGGGTAAAATGCGGTTCTCCATTAGACAGATTACTCCAGACAAACACCATAGCCGTACAGGGAGCGGCAGCTAATAAAATCAGGCCGGCTATATAACTGTCTATCTGATCAGCAGGCAGCCAGGGAGCAAAAACGCCGCGAATAAATAGCCAGCCTAATAAGGCCATAGAAAAAGGTTTAACGGCCCAGTTAATAAATAGTGTTACGCTGACACCACGCCAGTGTTCTTTAACCCGGTTTAATGCTTTAAAATCAATTTTTAGTAACATTGGAATGATCATTAGCCAGATTAACAGCGCCACAGGTAAATTAACCTGAGCAATTTCCATTTTAGCTAAAGCATGAAAAGGAGCGGGTAACCAGTGTCCTAAAACAATACCGATAATAATGCATAGGAAAACCCAGAGACTTAGATAACGTTCAAAAAAACTGATTTTAGCGGCCATAATTTACTCTATAGGTTTTATGAATATCAATGTTCAGGCACTACACAGGTTATCAGGACGATCCGGCATCTGTAATAAATTAATAGTATCTGTAGAAAAGGGCAGGGTATCTTTAATGGCATTAATGGATAATGTCAGCATTTGAGTAACCCATTCAGGTAATTCGGGATGTAGTTTATAATAAATCCATAAGCCGTTTTTACTATCACTTACCAGCCCTGTTTTACGTAAATTAGCCAGATGATGAGAAATTTTCGGTTGCGGCAGTTCAAGAGCATACGTAAGCTCACAAACACAGAGTTCACCATGTTGTACTAATAAGGACAAACAGCGTAAACGGGTTTCATCAGAAAGCGACTTGAATAATTGAGTGGGTTCCAGGCTAAGCATTTGTTTTCCTGTTCAGGTAAAGCCCAGCACCTCGCTTTAAAAGACGAGGTGCTGGCTAAATATATTTGATTGTTTCTATATCTGTACATTTATATATCTGTACGTTTATATAT
>JALSUJ010000630.1 GCA_027071355.1 Gammaproteobacteria bacterium
CTGCCAGGCTCTCACCCGATGGCCGCCGGCATTATAGGCGGCACTGGCAAGAGCCGGCTGTTTATAAAATTTCTGTAACATCATACTCAGATATTTGGTACCAAACTCGACATTGGTTTCAGGGTTTAGTAGTTGATTTTTATTATTAAATTTTACTTTTAATTTTTGTGCAATAACTTTACCGGTAGCAGGCATAATCTGCATTAAACCTAAAGCGCCCACTCGTGAGCGGGCATCGGTGGCAAAGGCACTTTCTCTGCGGATCACTGCCATGGTATAAGCGGGTTTCAGTTCCTGTTTTCTGGAAAACTTAACCACCCGATCTTTCTGTAATACCGGAAAGCGCAGAGCCACATCATCCCTTTGATCGGTATGAGCCATGGTAATAATGGCACGGTTATGCCAGCCCCAGAGCTGAGCAACCTTAGCGGCAATGGCTCTTTGCTTATTGTTCATTTGTTTGCGAGTGGTAAAATACCATTCTCTGCGTGCCTGAAGATCGCGTCCGAGGAAATAAAATTCGCGGGCACGTAATAGTCCGGGGTTTTCCGCTACCTGCTTAAGTTCTTCCGGGGATGGATTTAAGGGGCTGTTTCTAAGTTCATAGGGCATATCCATTTTATCGGCCGCCAGAAAGCTATAATAACTTCTCTGGCTTGCCATGGCATAATAATCTTTTTCTGCCTGTTGAGTATTTCCCTGATGTTCTTTAGCGGAGGCCAGCCAGTACTGCCAGCGTAAAGTCTTCTGTTGTTCTTCCGGCAGGCGATTAATAGCGCTGGCTATGGCTTCCCAGTTTCCTTCCCGAATAGCACTGCGAACTCGCCATTCCTGAACGGTTGCATCGCTGTACGGGTCACTAATTTTATCCAGCCATTGCCAGGCACCCTTACCATGACGATAAGCCAGTTTCATACCAATAGCCCGATACATTTTTGCCTGTTCAGCCTCATTGAAGGTATTGTTTTCCTGCAGACCAGCCAGCAGTTTAATGGCTGCTTCCGGTTGTCGTCTAGCCATACGTTCCACAGCATGAACCAGAATATCTTTTTTAAATTCATGTTCCTGTTTAAGCTGCTTACTTTTTAAAACCAGTACCGGTTTATGATAAATTTTTATCCACTCATTAACCCATTGCTGATCATTTTTGTTCAGTGAACGGGCCAGGTATTTGGCCAGACTGGTCCGGCCTTTTTTTATGGCCAGTTTAATACGTTTTTTGACCATTTCTGCAGATAACATACCGGCCTTTTTATAGGCTTTAAATACTGGATCGCAACTGCGGGGCTGGGACTCACCGCTCAGCCAGAGTTTCGGGACTTTAGTAAAGGCTTTTTCTTTATTACCGGTCTGAATTAAAGCATTCAGATAGTGGCATTGACGCTCTGTGGATTTTTGAGGTATATAAGCATTCAGGTATTTCTGCCATTGCTGTTTTTTGGCCATACGGTCCAGCCAGCTGACTCGTAACCATCCAGTATAAGGGGTGTTTTTATAGTGCTCAAGAAACTGCAGGACCTGCTGTTCGGATAAGTGTGACAGTTTATTACGATACTCCCGGTAGCGTAACCAGGCCTGTAAAGGGTAATTGTCCAGTTGGGCATAATACTTGCGGTAACGGGAATATTGCTTTTTTTTCAGGGCACTTTCCGCCTTTAAAAATACGCTTCGTTGTTTTTTATAACGGTCAGAAATATCAATACCGGACTGTTTCTTACTGGCAGCAGCCGTATTGGACAAAAGCATCAGACACAGCAGTGCGGATAAAAGTGATAGTACACTTTGCTTAGAAAAAGTGTAGTGAGTGCCTGATGTCATGTACAAGTCTGTCTCTGTTGCGGTCTTTTGATGGAATACATTAAGTGTTGTAGCTAAGTATAGTATCATATGACAATTATAGGTAGAAGCATGTAGATAATACCTAAAAAATTGTAACTACTCAGCATGATTTATTTAGGTTTAAACCTGATAAGAGTATCTTTCTGCAGTGCCTGTGTTTACGGGGTTTATGGAGGCAGGATGCCGAGATAAAGCGACACAGGGATGTGCTTGAGCGTCCCCGAAAATACAGGCACTGCAGAAAGATACGGTAATTTATGCTGAATAAGTTAAAAAAAATTATAACCAGGTAGCAAAATTACTGGATCAGACCGATCATTCAGTCTGATTTAGGGTGGTGTTATACAGGAGTCTTTTTAGTGTCTGAAGCCAATTTACGAAAAGTCAGTCTGGCGCCCATGCTGGACTGGACCGATCGTCATTTTCGATTTCTGCTGCGCCTGGTATCCCGAAAAATATGGCTGTATTCCGAAATGGTCACCACCGGGGCTATTTTATACGGTAATAATCTGCCTCGTTTTCTGGGTTTTAGTGAGCAGGAACATCCCCTGACTCTGCAACTGGGCGGCAGTGATCCGGATGAACTGGCGCGCTGCTGTGTTCTGGCACAGGACTATGGTTATGATGAGGTCAACTTAAATGTAGGCTGCCCCAGTGATCGGGTTCAGTCCGGACAGTTTGGTGCCTGTTTAATGGCAAAACCGCAATTAGTGGCACAATGTATTGACGCTATGGTTGCTAGTGTCGATATCCCTGTCTCCTTAAAAACCCGTATTGGAATTGATCATGAAGATCATTATGAACAGTTGCAGTCACTGATTGAGGCGGTGAGTCAGGCCGGTTGCCGTTATGTTACTATTCATGCCCGCAAAGCATGGCTGGAGGGTTTAAGCCCTAAGGACAATCGGGATATACCGCCCCTGCGCTATGATTTTGTTTATCAGCTTAAAGAGGATTTTCCGCAGCTGCATATCAGTATTAACGGTGGTATTAAAACTCTGGCTGATATGCACAATCATTTACAATATGTGGATGGTGTAATGATTGGCCGGGAAGCCTATCATAATACCTATCTGATGGCTGAGGTCGACCGCTTATTTTATGCTTCAAAAGAACCACCAATGACCCGCAAACAGATCATTCTTGCTTATGCGGATTATGTTGACAATCAGATGGCTCAGGGCGTTCCCCTGATACAGATGACCCGCCATGTGCTGGGACTGATGCACTCCTGTCCCGGAGCACGGAGTTTTCGACGTATTTTAAGTGAAAATGCCTGGCGGGAAGGGCAGGGGGCTGAACTGTTAATCAAGGCTGCAGAAACAGTGGAATGTGATTAACTGGTGTGCATCCATTTATTGATGGACATTAACTGGAGAGTAACTGCCTGCTTAGACTAATGCCTTTCCCTGCCAGATATCCTGTTCTTTAAGATGATCTTCAATGGCCTGGGTAGGGCGCATTTTTTCTCTGGTCCAGGCTGGTGCTATTAATTCATCCCAGCGGCTGGCAACGGCCGCCAGACGTTGTACGGCAATATCGGGTGATAAATATTCCAGAAATAGAGTCACTTTATGGATATACTCTTCCAGCTCGACCGGTTTGAATTTTCCAAGCTGATACTGCAGAGCCAGAGGGGTATTGCTTAACACATGCAGATTATGTAGTTTAACATTGTTAATCGGTAAGCTATTTAAAATTTCTGCGGTTTTAATCAGTTCTTCATCGGTTTCACCCGGCAGCCCGAACATCAGATGTATGCCAATATCGACGCCAGTATGCTCATGTAATTTATGAATAGCATCATAACCTCTCTGAACATCATGTCCGCGCTGTAAAAACTCCAGATGATGATCAAAAAAACTTTGCAGGCCTAATTCCAGCATCACATAATGCTGTTCATGGGTTTGTTTTAATAAGGGTAAAACCCGATTGGGCAGACAATCCGGGCGGGTGCCTAATACTATACCCTTAATATTATCCTGCTGTAAGGCAATATTAAAGCGTTGCTCAAGTTCAGAAACCCGGTCAAAGGTATTGGTATAGGATTGAAAATAGACCAGAAAGCTTTTGGCTCGATAGCGGCGGGCAATCTTGTCCCGGTTAATAATAATCTGCTCTGCCAGAGGCCTGTCTCGTTCCAGATGATAAGCAGCCGAACCCCACTCGTCACAGAAAATACATAGGGGCATGCGACTGTTTTCCTGCCGGTTAGGGCAGGTTTCCGCAATACTGACAGAGACCTTGTAGACTTTTTCACCGAATCGCTGCCGGTAAAACTGGCTGATAGGAAAATAACGCCGTCCATCCTCGTTCATCCCTGAGTCCAGCCCTTAAGGAAATTTTGAACCAGTGACGCAATGAGTTCCTGCGAACTGCAGGCGGACTGGACGAACAGATTATTATTAATGGACAGGGTACATATCCCGTGAACACTGCTCCAGAGTACCCGGCTGACCTGAGTAATTTGCTGCTCAGAACTGCGGGGGTTGATTTGCCTGAGCTGTTGTTCAATCAGGGAAAACAGGGCATTGACCTGTAAAAGATACCAGTCCGGTAAGGCTTCATCACCCAGTACCTTGTTATCGAAAATCAGTGTCCAGAGTCCCTGATGGGTATGGGCAAATTCCAGATACAGATTTGCATAGGCAAGAATATTTTGTTCGGCGCTGTGCTGCTTGATATCCAGTTTCAGACAGTCGTTATAAAGACGTTTTAAGGTTCGGGCATTAACGTGCAGTAATAAGTCCGGCAGATTTTTAAAAATCTGATATAAAGTACCGACGGTATAGCCCATTTTAGTGGCAATCTGACGGGTACTTAGTTCACTGGCAGGCTTGATATTCAGCAGTTCTTCTGCTGAACTGAGAGCCAGCTCAGTCAGTTCTTCGCGCGTATGATCGCTACGTCGTGCCATATCTCCACCTGTTACTCAGGATACAAAAATTAAAATTGGTGACTACTCAGAATAATTTTAAACTTCATAAAAGTATTTGCCTATAGGGGCTGTATTTACGGGGTTTATGAAAACAGGGATGTTTTCGTAAAGCGATACAGGGAGGTACTTGAGCGTCCCCGGAAATACAGCCCCTATAGGCAGATACGGTAATTTAAGCTGAATAAGTTAC
>JALSUJ010000631.1 GCA_027071355.1 Gammaproteobacteria bacterium
TATGTGGGAATGGCTAGCATTGGATATAACCGACATATCATCCACACGTTTCAACGCGTTTTTGTTGACTTTGAGAGCGGGTGATTCAATGAAAGAATGCGTGGAAATCTTGCAGGAGCGAGCTATGATGTTCTACCACTTGATGGATGCCCGCCTGGCCGAGACTCGATACCTGGCGGGTAATGAAATCAGTATTGCTGATATATCGGCTTACCCATGGGCAGTGACAATGCAGCACCCTCAGATGCGCAGCCTTGAGAATCTTCGCCTGTGGATGGACAGGGTAGGGCAACGTCCCGCTGTACAACGAGGCATGTCAATTCCGGCATAAATATAACGTAGTAATTATGCGCAATGAAACACCCTATAACGCAGCATTTCTTGCGAAAGGGTGTTTAATGTTGAAGAAAATGGTGACTTATAATTCGTCTATCCATTTGTGAAGCAGTTTAACTTCAACTGTAATTAGATCTGAATTATTATAAACGTGTGCAATGACACTAATTCCTTCTGTGCGACTGAGCAAATGAAGGGCTCGAGCCTGTGCCTGCCTGGGCTTGTTTATTTGTTTGAATTGCTGTGTTAACCAGTTAATGAATACATCGAATAGACTTCGTGCATTACTCTGAAAGTCGCACGCTTCTTTTCCAAGCTCCGCATTCAGCGTTCCAATAGGGCAGCCGTAGCGTATCAAGTTACTGCTGTTTGATGCCACCATTTGAACGAAACAATGCAGGCGATCTTTTGGATCGGAATACTGTATCTCCCATCCAGAAAACAGGGATTTATATTCCGCTATGCGCTGGCTTATGACCGCCTCAAGGATATCACTCTTGGTCTTGAAGTAATGATTAATATTGCCGCGACGAATATTGGTTTTATCGACAATGTCACTGAATGATGTATTCGTATACCCTTTATGGTAAAAAAGGGTTTTAGCTGCCTCAACGATCTCGTTGCGCGTTCTTTCACCTTTTGTACTCATCGATAATCTTGTCTCATTTCATCAATTAAAAAACTTATAATAAAATATGCGATATCTGGCTAGCAATAATATCTACAGTGTTAAGGTGTGATTGGCTTATGCATTCGCATAGCAGATTTTTGTCGTACAGCCATTTCATCCATTTGCATACGGACTGCGTCTTTCCAATGCACCTTCGGTACATAGCCAAGCATTGAACTGGCACGTTCATTAGTTGCACCTGTCTCTTCGAGTAAGTGAATAATACTACGAGTTACTAAAGGCTCCCAGGGAACGAGAGGATCAATTAATTCCATGGTTCGTGCAAAGATGTAAGCAATGGGAAAGGGAATTCCAAAGTGTGGTTTGGTAGCTTATATTCATCA
>JALSUJ010000632.1 GCA_027071355.1 Gammaproteobacteria bacterium
AACAAGAAGAAAATAATAATAAGAACAAAAAAGCACACACAACTTTAGGGGGAGTACAATAAATTACACCAGATTCCCTGAATATATTGAAATTCCGCGTTTTCAATATGAGTAATTTATTTACCCCACCTCTACTATCTATCTTTCATTCACTCCTGAATCCAGTCTTATTCCAGCCCCTTCTGGTACTGTCCTGGAGACACTCCGGTCCAACGCTTAAAAGCTCTGGAAAATGAGCTGACTTCTGAGAAACCCAGTAAAAACGCAATTTCACTCAAACAGTGCTGTTGATCTTTTAAATAGATACGCGCCATATTAGCACGAATATCATCCAGCAAGCCTTTAAATCGAACACCTTCTTCAGCCAGTTTCAGCTGTAATTTACGTTTACTCATATTCAGCTGACCGGCAATATCATCCTCAGTCACCTTGCCGCAGGATAAGTGTTCAATAATAGCGCTTTTAACCTGAGCCACAATATTATCCGACTGTAATTTATCCAGCGTCTGAATAATGGATTGATCCATCATTTCTGCAAACAGATGATTGGCCGTCGGCAGGCGACGAGTCACATCCTCCAGAGCAAATGATATGCTGTCTTCTGCGGCAGCAAAAACAGGATGGCAACCAAATACTTCATGATATTTTTCTACTGCTTCCGGTTCAGTGTGTATAAAACTCAAAGACTGTACCGGTAGAGCAAGCCCAAAATTCATACGACTCATGCATAACAGGGTAGCCATAATAGATTCAGAGCGAGCCTGAAATGCAGGATTGTGTCTGGAATATTGAATTGAAACCGTATAAAGTTCATTATTTTTCCGGGTTTCTATTTCATAAGCATTGGTAACGATGTGATGAAAACGGCTAAGTCTATGGAACGCCCGTTCCAGAGTAGAACTGGCCAGCCAGGCATAGCCCAGAGTACCCATTTGAGAAGGATGCCAGGTATCACTCCCGGCACTTAAACCAAGACAGGGTTCCTTAATAATATTCTGAGCATGATGCCAGAGTGCAATTTCTATATAAGCATGACAACGTTTATTGCTATCCTGCAGATCCTGCTCCTGCAAACCAAAATTTTCAAAAATCGGCCTGGGATCAACATCAAATTTGACCATAACATTCCATACTGTATTAAGAGTAGGAACATAAAAGTGATCAAGTGCTGACAAATGAAACCTCTGTGCTTATATAATTTAATATACTGGGTATCTATTCAGCCAATCGAAAATCCGTAACAGGTATTGGGTATTCCTTGCTAAAGACGCCGTGAATCCATCCCTGGAGGCTTTATGGCAGCATCCCTGCTGCCAAAACTTTATCAAGAAATACCCAATACCTGTTAC
>JALSUJ010000633.1 GCA_027071355.1 Gammaproteobacteria bacterium
GTAAAATTAAATTAGCTGAATAGTTACTAAGTCTTTAGTAAAACTTATAAGTATAAACTTCAATTAATACTGCCTTTCAGCAAACTTGGCAATTATACATAATGAAATTTGTAAAAACTACATAATTCCCTTTTCGTGGCATATTTTTTACTATCTTTTTCAATAGTTCTCTCTATTATGAAATATTAGTAAAATCTTATATTTATCATGATACTAGAACAATCAGAGTGTTACTTTATTTCACCCGTACAGATGTCTTATTTTGAAAAGATATTGGGCAGCGTTGAAATTCCGGGAAAAGTATTTACTGGATTATACGGTATATAACCACCGCTATTATTGCCATAGGTTTTATAGAACATGGTATTGGGATTAACCATGGGAAGGGTTTGCTGGCCATAAGGAGAATATGGCATTGCCGGGTACTGAGTTAATCCATAGTTGCTATAGGCTGGTGCCAGATGACTATAGCCAGGAACCATTGAGGGAGGAGTCACAACACCGGGTATAGTCCCAGGTAAAGTACCCGGAACACCATAACTATAGACAGGTACAGGTATATAACGGATCTGAGTCTGCGTCTGCTGTACCCTCTGATTAATATTATTAGCTGTTTGTTCCATGCGCTTCTGAACAGATTTTCCATAGGGCACAGGTGCATTCTTTTCCGGAAAAAAACGTCTGGACTGACCTGCCGGTTTATTTATCAAATCACTCACATATAATTCTTTAGGCGGTTCCTGATAACTTCGATATTCAGGTTCAGATTGAGGTTGCGGTTGCGGTTGCGGTTGCGGTTGACGCTGAGATTGTGACTGGTATACAGGTTCTGATTGATATTGTTGCTCTACCTTATATTGTCTTTCTGGTGCCGATTTATAATAAGACTGTGTTTCAAATTGTCCCTGACTCTGATTATAAGACGGTGTTTTGCTTTGCTCCACCCTGGATTTTGAAGGATCTAAATATATTTCAGGACTAAAGTCATCGTACTTATAGTGATCCGAGCGAGGATAATTAGATCTTTTATTATTTTGCTCCGCTGAATAATACTCTGGCTTATGTTTCTTTACAGAATAACTGCCATTACCTCGAGACTTTTGTTGATAGTTCTGTTCGCTTACCTCATCAGGATAAATCCATTGACGTTGGGATTCATAGCGTTGTGCACTTTGAGCGTCATTTTGTACCTGTTCGGACTGATCCAGAATATCACTGGGAAACAGATAGGCACTTTGCGCATAAAGCGGCACTGAGGTAATAAGACCTAGCAGAAAAAATATTAATGGTATGCGATTATTCTCTAACATTGTCGTCCTGTAACACTTACTTTTTTATAATAAT
>JALSUJ010000634.1 GCA_027071355.1 Gammaproteobacteria bacterium
GAAATAATCCGGATCAGTGAAAGATATTTAGATAATGTGAAGGATTTAATCAATGAACGTAAGAATCAAATGGGTCGAAAATATGATGTTTATGGGGCAGTCCGGTAGTGGTCATGCAGTAGTAATGGATGGCCCCCCGGACCTGGGAGGTAAAAATCTTGGTATTCGTCCTATGGAAATGATGTTAATGGGACTGGGCGGCTGTACTTCTTTTGATGTCATGCTGATTTTACAGCGCTCGCGTCAGAAGGTAACGGACTGTGTTGCCGAACTGAGTGCCGAACGTGCTGAAACTGACCCCAAGGTATTTACTAAAATTCATATTCACTTTATTGTTACGGGTAAAGAGCTAAAAGAGAAAATGGTTAAGCGTGCTGTGGAACTGTCAGCCACTAAATATTGTTCTGCATCTATTATGCTGGCACAGACCGTGGATATTAGCCATGACTATGAGATTGTCGAGGAATAGAGTGTTTTAAAGGGATACTAAGTGGCTTGAGTGGCTTGCTTTATCTTTCATAACAAGATCAATTGGATTTATGTATGATCAACCTCCATTAACGGTTTCAAAGTCTTTAACAAACTGCTGAATAAACTTTTATTATGCTGTTCTTCCTGGGCCAGAAGCTGTTTCATATGTTCACGCTGAGTTGGCATGCTGAAACAGGCCGGGCAGTTGTCAGGGATAACGGGTAAACCGGCTGCTTCAGCATAGGCGGTGGTTAAGGTTTCACGGGCATAAACCAGAGGACGGATCACTCTTAAATCACCGCTGCCAATGGTGTAGTTGGCTTTCATGGTTTGTAGTTTTCCATTATGAAAAGCCGACATCAGAAAGCTTTCCGCCAGATCATCCAGATGCTGCGCCAGAGCCAGTATATTATAGCCCTCTTTTCTGGCCGTAGTATAAAGAATGCCCCGCTTCATACGGGAGCAGAAGGAGCAGAATGAATCACCATCCATAGAGTCTTCCGCCTGTTCTAATATAGCCTGCTGCGGATAGAAATAGGGAATACCGAGAGACTTTAAATAAACCTTTAAAGGGGATGGATCAAAACCTTCAATCATAGGATCCACTGTGACCGCTCCAAGATGAAATTTTACCGGGGCATACTGGTTTAAATGGTGCAGGATTAATAATAAAGACAGGGAATCCTTGCCGCCGGAAACACCCAGCAGAATTCTATCTCCTTCTTTAATCATATTAAAATCAGCAATTGCCCGTCCAACATGGCGCATTAGACGTTTGGGCGGTTTTAGATAATTTCGTTCGGTCATTTTTTTCTGCGGTAGGCCTTCAGTTTTTGTCCTGGAATAAGTCATAAAAGAGCAACATCATAACAG